>JAOZNZ010000001.1:2894-26501 GCA_029933535.1 bacterium
GGAAGGTGGTACGCCATACTGGGATCGAACCAGTGACCTACGGATTAAGAATCCGGTGCTCTACCAACTGAGCTAATGGCGCAAATGTAAGAGATATCGTTTAGTTATTATGAAATTATATCAAAACTGAAATTGAAAATCAATTCGTGATTAAAAAAGATTTATAGCAGAATGATTTATAACAAAATAATTAAGAAATTATAATTTTACAAGAGAAATTGTATAGAAACCAAAAAAATGGTATAATTATAGAAGCCGAAGGGATAAATTATGAAAAATACTGTTTATATAGTCTTAATTATATTCTTTTGCTGTGCGGCAATACAGTATGTCTGTGCGTTAGAAACGACAGAAAACCGTATTTATCACACACAGCTTAACGAATCAAAACAGGCAAATGAGCAGGCGTTAATTTTTCTCAACAATTATAAAAGCAAAAGGTTGTACACGAAAAGTGCCGGTAATCTTTTTATTACAAAGAAAAATAATATCTTAAGGAACACTTATTTTAATATATCAGAAACCAACAAATTTTTGTTTTCGGCCCCTAAAAAATCATCAACTAAAAAAAGGACTGAGAAATCAATATTGAAAACAAACAGATTCGAAGACAAAAATGGAGATGGAATTAATGACATTGTTACAAATTCAAAATTATAAAATATGTAATAAATGGTTTTTGTTTTTTTTTGCGTTGATTCTACTTTTACTTATTCAGCCATATAACTCTTCCGCAGCAGTTAAACTTCCCCCGGCATCAACTAAAGAAGGTTTTATTACGTTGTTGCTTATTAATGAAGCGCCTTTTCCGGGAGAAAAAAATTATAAAAGCGAAGAGGACACCAAACTGGCCATGCTGTCCATTCTTTTGGTATTAGACAATCGGCTTAAACATATTCCGTCCGGTTATCTGCAAAAGCATATAGCGACAGTAAGCACTAAGAATATTATAGATATAATTACTGCAGGTGGAGAGCGGGGCCAGGTAGATGGTTTTTATATTAACTCAAGCGGAAAACTTACAACTGTGCCAAGAGTAACCCGTCGGGTAAATAATTTACTAAATATTGCCGGGAGGGGTAAACCGGGCAGATTTGCCCGATTATTAAATTATGCCGTTAAAATTTCGCAGGATTATTTAAAGGGCAAGAGTATAAAAGGCATGTATATAAATTTAACTGTTATTCCACCACATAAAGTAACAGGTCGGGCGTATTCCTGGATGACCGACAGTATGAGTTTCCATCCCGGCGGTAAATATGTTACCATACCGGATAAAGACAAAGGATCCCTTGGCGGGAACCGATTTTTCACCTTACAAAAACTAAAATGAAAAAAATATTAGCAATAGCATTCTGTTTTGCGGCATTTAACTCTTCAGCGACTAAAGAATTTGTAAAACCAGAAAACGCGGATTATTTGCGTGGGGTTATAGAATACGTATATTTCTGGCATCTTGATCCCGCGAATTTTTTTGAACAGGATCAGGATACGAACATAGAGATTTTAGTTAAAGAAAGCAGTTATTCTAAAGATTTAAATAATAAATCTACAAGGTATGAACTTATTATTCCCGACCTTAACCTTGGAATAGATCTTATAAATGCGAATTACAAAATTCAAGAACTTGATCTTCTGATTACAAATTCTTCTTTTAAAGTTGTTGCTGTAAATCCTGATTTTCGAGAGCCAGTAACGAACGAAGAGTTTAAGGTAAGACTTCTAAGCGAAGGTGATATGATGAAACGATTGTTTCAGAATAGATATAAGCCGGCAGTTTTATCAGGAGAGGTTAAAACAAATATATATAACAGCTTGGTTAAGCTCTCTAAATTAGAGCTTGGGCATCCTTTAATAAAAGAGCACATTTTTTATGTAGGTCCCCTTTCAGATTATTCAAACGACATTTGGATTTTCTGGGAAACCGAGCGAAAGCTTGTGAAATTTTCTTCAGCATCGGATTACACATCAAAAGCATATTGGCAATTATTACCGATATTTGTTAAAATGTATGATCTTGACACCGATGTTGTTGTTTCGCTAAGTGAAGTTAGCGGCAGCAACGCATACATTACGAAGAGTTTTGCCGGTCGGATAATGTTTAATTGCATAGTCAACGGCAAAAAAGTTATCATTGACGAACAAAATAATGTAACCCAAAAACAGGAGACAGAGAAATGAAAAAAATATCTATATTAATATTATCGATTCTTTTTGTTGGATTAATAAGCGTTAATTCATTTGCAGGAGAAAAAAGCAGTGCTGAAGCTAAGAAACCGAAACTCATTGAACAAAAAGAAGCTAAAATCCAAGAAATGACAGATGAAATTCTTGCTATTGATGCTCAAATTGAAGAAACAGTTGAAAAAATTGTTCAATATCTCGCTTCGGTAAAAGATTCCGCCGGTTCTCACACTAAAGTTGCTGTTATTAAAGAAAAAGCAATCCAAGGCCTCGCGAAAAGTGTTGAGGATTACAAAAGAGAGCGAGGAAAAAGAATGAATGAGTTAAGTAAACGTCATCCGAATTTATCGCGTGACATCTTACAAAAGCAAGTTGATATTACTGATGAAAGAATTGACAGAAGAATTGAACAGATTATAAATATTACCTCTTCATTAACACAAAATCAAGATGTTAAAAAATATGATACTTATTGGACACAGCAGCGTAGTTCCGGAAGGCGCAGAAGCGGCCGTGCTAAGCAGAAAGTATCAAAAGAGTACAAACAAAATAAGAGTGTAACAGCCAAAAGCAACGCTTTAAAGGATAAAATAATTAAAGGTTTAGAAGAAGAAATTAAATCTCTTGAAGCTAAAAACGTTTCGTTGAACGCCAGAATACAAACTGAACGCTCAAAAGATAAAAAGGAGCAGTATAAAAAAGATATTGAAGCTAATAACGTTACAATCGAAAAAAGGAAAGAACAGTTGCAGGAAGCGGAAACAGAAACAACGGTTGCAGCAACACCTATCGAATACAAGGATGCCAGAGATTTAGAAGATAAAATTGCAGATCTGGTTCTTGATATCCAGGACCATGAAGCAAAAATGAAGCAACTTATTTACAAACGGAATATGGCTTTAAAAAAACTTGGAACTTACGAAAAAGCAGCTGCAAGGCAGAAGAAGTAGGTTATTAGTTATTAGTTATTAGTTATTGGTTAATGGTTAATTGCTTGCCCAGCCGTAGGCGGGGTTAATAGTTTTTAAAATTCCTTTCTATTTTTGATAGAAAGGGATTTTTTTGTTTATAAATTTTTGATTATATTCTTTTGCCAAATATGACGCGCTGGGAAGCGCGTCTTACTTCAGCAGCCTCTAATTAGAGCGTGTGACTTACTATAAAATCGTGTTTTATGGTATAATATTATATATGGGCGATATAATTAAAAAATTTTTTGTTATTTTTTTTCTGCTGAACAGTTTGTGTTTTGCCGATAATATTCTTATTACGGAATTTATGGCAAAAAATGATTCTTCATTAACAAATGAGACAGGAAATACTTATGATTGGATAGAAATTTATAATCCCGGGAGCAATGATGTTAATCTTGGGGGCTGGTTTCTTACCGATGATGCTGCTGTGTTTTCAAAATGGATGTTTCCGGCCACAAATATAAACGCGAAAAGTTATTTGCTTATTTTTGCTTCCGATCAAAACAAAAGTTTTCCCGGTGAAGAGCTTCATACTAATTTTAAGTTGAGCAGTGCCGGAGAATTTCTTGCACTTATAAAATCTGACAGTAATACAATTTCATTTGCTTATTCTCCAATTTTTCCACAGCAGATCTCCGATGTTTCCTGTGGATTACCTGCAGCATCAACTTACGAAGAACTTTTGATAACTTCTGCTGCACCGTGTAAAGCATTTGTTCCGACAGACAGTTCACTTAGTTTATCGTGGACAGAAAAATCTTTTGTTGATTCTTCGTGGTCAACCGGAACAACAGGGGTTGGGTATGATAATAATCCAACTTATCTTCCGCTTATTGGATTGGATGTTAAAGCTGAAATGTCCGGAATAAATGCTTCATGTTATGTTCGTGTTCCGTTTGTAGTGGATAATGTTTCAGAGTTAAGTTCAATGACTTTACGCATGAAATATGATGATGGGTTTGTAGCATATATAAACGGCGAAGAAATCGCAAGCGCGAATGCTCCGCCGGGTACTCTGGCTTGGAATGCTCAAGCGACAGGCTTACATGATGATACTCTGGCGACAACTTTTATTGATTACAGCATCCCCTTTATTTCATCAATTATAAACGGAACGAATGTATTGTCAATACACGGATTAAATTATCCTTCAACGAGTTCTGACGCACTTTTTCTACCTGAGCTTTCCGCGAGTTTTTCGAGTGGTTATATTACAAATAAAATCGCGTATTTTTTTACGCCTACTCCTGGCGCGGCAAATAATGCGGGAATATCCAATCTTCCGCCAATAATAAGTTTTGCCGGACATTCACCGCTTGTTCCTGAAGATTTTGAGGACATTACTGTTACGGCAAGAATTACGGAAACTTCTTTGCCGGTTGGTAATGTTAGACTTCATTATCGCGTAATGTATGGAAGTGAAGTTATTGTTAGCATGACAGATATAGGTAACGGAATTTATAGTGGAAACATTTCCTCTGCTGTTTCTTTTCCGGGCAATATGGTAAGGTATTATATTACAGCATCAGATACAAGCGGCAGCACTCTCCGCTGGCCGCTGTTTGCTACATCAACAGACACAGAATATCTTGGAACAATTATCAACAATCCTCTTATTAACACAAATATTCCTGTTTATCACTGGTTTGTTCTGAATACGGGTGCAGCAGAGACACGCACCGGAACGCGCTGTTCTTTTTTCTACAACGGTGAATTTTATGACAACATTTTTTGTCGAGTGCGAGGTGGAAGTTCTGTGTATGTCGGTGCGCCAAAATTTCCTCATAAATTTGAATTTAATGCCGACCACGAATTCAAATTTTCAGAAAAGTACAAAAGAGCGGATGAAATAAATGTTTTAGCGGCGTATAATGATACATCTTACATGCGCGACTTTTTATCATGGGAAATTTTGAAAGATTCATCGCTTCCTTACTGTTTCGCGGAAATTATTCAAATGCGGCAGAATGGTGTGTTCTTCGGATTGGAAGTTTGTGTAGAACAAGTTGACGGGCATTTTTTACGAAGACAAAATATTAACGATAACGGGTCGTTATACAAATCCCCTCATCCGGGGACACTTATTGAATTGAGTACTATGGGGTTTCTTGAAAAGAAACGTCCGGCTGACGGTGATTTTTCTGATATGACAAATTTTATAAACGGGCTGCATCTTCCTACAGAAGCGCAGATCAAAACTTATATGCTTGATAATGTAAACATTCCTGAAGTTGTGAATTATCTTGCCGCGCACAGAATTTTTATGGAGTTTGATTTTACGTCGAAAAATTATTATTTGTATAACGATAGCGAAGAGCGGGGAGAATGGACGATTTATGCCTGGGACAAAGATTTAACATTTGGAATGATTTGGGGAGGAACATACGTTTTCGGTAATAATGATTATGCTTATTCTTCATCAGGAAGGGGTGTAGCAAGTATGTACTGGAGCGAAGCGAATTACCTTTATCGCAGGATTATTGGCACTTTCAGGGATATGTACGCCAGAAGGATCAGAACTTTGATGGATAAACTTTTGCAGCCGCCTGACACCCCTCGTGAAAACTTGAAATTTGAAAACAGGGTTTACGAGTTACATGGTAAAATTAAAGCTCTTGCGGATCTGGACCGCGCAAAATGGGGTTGGCCGTCAAATACCGCTTTTTATGCTCGCACAGACCATCTTGATATCGACGGTGGATGTAACGAACTTACGAACAATTTTTTCGCGCAGCGGAGAACTCATTTGTACATCACTCACAACGTTGACAATGGCGGAATGATACCTCATGGGCAACCTGAAACAGCCAATCTTATTTTTGGTAACATCGAAATTTTTCCAAGTTCAGGCATTAAAGACGAAGAATATTTTGAACTTATAAATACAAATAATTTTGCTGTAGATATTTCCTGCTGGCAAATTTCTAATGCTGTAACCTTTACTTTTTTCGGTGGAACGGTCATTCCCGCGGGCGAAAAAGCATATGTTTCACCAAATATCAAAGCTTTACGCGCAAGATCTGTGAGTCCAAAATCCGGAGAGAATAATTTTGTAGTTGGAAATTATAGCGGCCGGCTTGATGCAAACGGGGAAACGATATTTTTGCTTAATTGCGAGGGAGATATCATTGCTTCGGCGAATACGATACCGGAACCGTTTTTATTTATTATTTATTATTTATTATTTATCATTTATTGGAGAAAATTCAAATCAAAGATTTGAATTTAAAATTTTAAATACATTTTGATTTTCCTGCTTTCTTTTTCAATATTTTTCTGATATAATTTCCTAGTTTATATTTGCCGTTATTCATTAATTTTTGTTTAATAAATTATAAAATGAAAAAATATTTAATTGATTTAGTTATAAAACTTAGAAATAATCTCCTTGAAATTAATCCCGGGAAGATTCGTGATTGGTGGCCTCTGCTGTTTGGTCCTGCTATTATCCTTACAGTTTATATCTCATACTTATTAAACCCGCATCCTTCCTGCTGGGTGGGTAATAAGGCCAGACTGGAACTGCTGGCATTATATTTTACATCTGCTGCAACGATTATATATTTAATTCGCGTTATTTTTTCTCGTAATCCTGTTTTTATTCTTTTGTTTGCGCTTTCCGTAACTTTTTTATGCAGGGAGATTCATTTTGCAGGAACATCTACCGGTGTTTATATTGCGTTAGTAATTTTAGGAATTTGGAGTTTATTTTGGCAGGACAGGATTTTTGAAGGATTAAAGAAGGGTGAATTATTTAAGTGGGTTGTTTCAACATTTTCAGTATATTTTTTATCACAGCTTGTTGCAAGAAGAGTTTTTAGATTTATGCCGCTTGAAGATATTCTTCATGTTCCTTTTGAAGAGATGTTAGAAAACGGAGCACATTTGATGTTGATAACGACAGCTTTTTCCGATTTATTTTCACGACATATCAAAGATCGAGACACGGATTTTTGAAAATCCGGCGTATGCACGGACACGGATTGACACGGATTAATATTTTGTGACAGAATCATTTGTGACAGAATCATTAAGAAATTATAAATATATATTCATTAGAGGAATTTTTGAAGAATTGCAAATTCTGCGGAAATTTATTTTTCTGTCATTTGCAGTTCTGTGTATGCGAGAAGGATTCCAGTTTCAATGTTATGTTCATTAATCTCAAGACATTTTTTAAAAGAGCTTGCAATTTAAATAATTTTTTGATACGATATTTGCAGTGTGAGTTTTTTTTGCCCGAGAAATTCATTAGTAAAATTTAATAAATATTTAACTTAACTCGACAACAAATTCTAAATAAATGGTAAACATGTTTTTACATATTACTTCAGGATCTCGCCAAAGGTGAGTTCTCAGTTAATATTTATTTTTTAAATATTAAAAACTGATGGCCGCCTTTAAAAAGCGGTCGTTTTTTTTAATGGCCGCTTGCGATACGCACTGCGGCTTTTTTTATTTGTCCGGTAGGAGAGGAGGAATGGAGTCCCCGGTGGTTCGCGAGGCTACGCTCGGGATTTCGCCCGAAGCTCAAAATAGTAATATTTGTTCCACGGGGCGAAGGATGGAGTGATGGATATCCACTAATCCATTAATCCAGCAATTTAATGAATTTATATCATGAAATTAAACGATACATTACCAAAAAAACATCAAATTGTTCTGTCAAAATTAATTGACAAAAATGAAATAATTCGGTTTTCGCTTGCAAGCGATCTTACTGCCAGCAGGAATTTCGGTGAAAATTATGTTGTAGTAACAAGCAACAAAATTGTTGTACTTGACGAAAAAGCCGAAACTTTTTCTATTACTTTTGATGAGCTTAAAGAAGTGAAAATCGAAGAACTTTTCGGTGGATCGAGACTGATTGCTGAAACGGAAAAAGAATCGAAAGTTCTTGTTTATTACACAAAAGTGCGGGTTCCGGAATTCGCAGTGCTTTATCGTGTTATTAACGATATTATTAAAGGTAAGGAACCTTTGCTGCCGGAAGAAGATGAGAACTCACATTGCCATAAATGCGGCAGACCGTTGCCTGAACGCGGAGGTAACTGTCCTGTATGTGTTCCGCGAATTAAGATACTTTTCCGCTTGCTTAGTTTAGTTGCTCCGTATAAATTTAAAGTCACAATTCTTATGATAACGACTTTTTTGACAGTTGGAGCGCAGCTTGGTCCCCCTTATATTACAAAATTAATTGTTGACAATGTTATAAAAGCAAAACAGTTAGATCGTTTGACTTTTTTTATCGGTCTGCTAATAGGACTTGGTTTGCTGCATTTGGCAGCGACTTATACAAGCCGGGGCGTTTCTGCCTGGCTTGCTGGACGCGTTGTTGCAGATATTCGCACGCAGTTGCATAGTGCTTTACAGCGATTGTGTCTGCGATATTTTCACAAGCATGAGTCCGGTGAACTTATAGGTCGAATTATGCATGACACAAATGAATTGGAGCATTTTTTGCTTGATGGTTTGCCATTTTTTCTGGTAAACTCTATTTCTTTTGTAGCGATTGCAGGATTGCTTGTATATCTTGACGCGAAGCTTGCTATTTTTGTATTTTTGCCTGTACCTTTTTTAATATTTGGTGGAGGATGGTTTTGGAAAAAACTGATTCCGCTTTTTCACAAATACGGCAGCAAAATAGGTGCTCTGCATTCTCTTCTTGGGGAATCTATTAAAGGGATAAGAGTAGTGAAAGCGTATTCCCGTGAAGAACACAGGGCAAATGCTTTCGATACTAAAAGCAATTCTCTTTTTAACATAGGTTTTGCGATAGATAAAACTTTTATAGGTTTTTCGGAAGTAATGTTTTGGATAATGTCGCTTGGTGTTACTGCTGTTTGGTTTTTCGCCTCGAAAAGAATTGCGGTTGGGGATCCGACTTTAACTCTCGGCGATTTAATCGCGTTTGTTGGTTATCTTTGGTTGTTTTACGGGCCGCTGCAATGGTTTTCGTCTATCCTTAACTGGATGTCTCACGCATTTGCAGGAGCCGAACGAATTTTTGCGGTACTTGATTCTTCATCGGAAATTTATGACGCGCCTGACTCTATTTCTTTGCCTATAATACATGGAGCCATAAAATTTGACGATGTGCATTTCAGTTATGAACGCGGCAAAGAAGTTCTTAAAAAAATATCATTTGAAATAAAGCCCGGAGAGATGATTGGTTTGGTCGGAAAATCAGGTGTTGGTAAAAGTACTTTAATAAAACTTCTTTGCAGATTTTATCATGTTGATTCAGGATTATTAACTGTTGACGGCCACCCTATTGAAAAAATAAAACTTAATGACTTGCGAAAACAAATAGGAACAGTGCTGCAGGAACCTTTTCTTTTTAATGACAGCATTTTTGAAAATATTCGGTACGGAACGCCAAGTGCTTCGTTCGAAGATGTTGCCCGGGCGGCAAAAGCTGCCAATGCACATGATTTTATCCTGAACAAAGAAGATGGATATGACACTGTTATCGGAGAAGGCGGAGAAAATTTGTCCGGCGGTGAACGCCAGCGAGTAGCTATTGCCCGAGCGATTTTGGACAATCCACCAATTTTAATATTAGATGAAGCAACGTCATCAGTTGACAGTGAAACGGAAAAAGCTATTCAGGAAGCAATAGCACATTTAATAAAAGGAAGAACAACGATAGCAATAGCCCACAGGCTTGCAACTCTTCGGAACGCGCATAAGCTGATAATTCTTGATGAAGGTAAAATAGCAGAAATGGGTACGCATGAAGAATTGCTGGAAAAAGATGGTATATACGCAAAACTTGTTAAAATCCAGCAAGATATAACGAAGCTGAAGCAGGAGGTATGGCATGAATAAAAATAGATTTAAATTACAAAGAAAACTTGGTAAAGTTTTTATAAAATATACAGATTCGGAAAAAGAAATCGCAGTAAAAATTGTTTGGTCAAGACCCGTAAGCGGACGCGGACAAGAGCTTTCCATTCTTGACGAAAAAGGAAAAGAGCTTGAAATGCTGTCGGGAGTGAGTGTATTGGAAGAACAATGTGCTGTGATAGCTACAGAAGAGCTTGAGAAGCGATATTTAATTCCAATAATAACGCACGTCAGGAAAGCCAGAACATGTTCGGGAAACCGGTATATGGAGGTTGAAACCGATCGGGGACCAAAAACGATTTTAATTAAGGATCCCAATTCCAATGTAATCTGGTTTACGAATGATCGTTTAATGATTCGAGACACACTTGGCAATCGTTATGAGATTGTTTCATTGATGAAACTAAGCGATAGTTCACAAAAAGAGATAGACAAGATAATTTAATAATTGTGGAATTTATTAATTTAATAATTGAAAACAATTTATAATTTTTTTTGCATCGAGCAGAAAAAATTATCCGCAACAAATGATTTTTTTGAATATGAAAAATATTAAATTAACAACCGAACAGTTTATTTTACGCGAAGCCAGAAAATCTGACTGGAAAGACGTGCATGAATATGCTGTTGATCCTGATGTTTACAAATTTATGCCGTGGGGGCCGAACACAATAGAAGACACCAAAAATTATATTCAGCGTGCGATAGATTCCCGTCAGGAAGTTCCCCGCACAAATTTTGAACTTGCAATTATTTTAAAAGCAACTCAAAAAACTGATAAGAAAAAAATGGAGGGATTTGTTTTTGTATGCAATTCTTGCACCGAAAGAAACCGACAGCAATTAAATGCCGATTTGGAGTGCAGAAATGTTGGAATTTTGCGACAGCTAAATTTCATTTTCTGCGGCGGTTGCAGAGCAACCGACATTCTTGCAAGACTTAAGCAATCGAAAACTAAATTTATTCACGAAGAATTGTAATTTATTTTCTCGTTGAGAAAAAATAAATTATCGCAACAAATGATTTTTTGAGAATACAAAAAAACAGTATTGTTGCACTCCAAAATTATATAATTTAGAAATAATTAATAATTTTAAAGCTGACTTTTTAATTGTCTTGTTTGGGGCGGATATTTTCACAGATGATCCATTAGGAACGTTTGATCTTTCTGAAGATGCTTTTACAAAGCTTGGTGGAATGGTTCAAAGATTAAATCTTCCAACTCTTGTTGTTCAGGAAGGTGGTTATAATCTTGATTCTATAGGAACATGCGTAACGAATTTTTTGAAAGAAAAAAAGTCAAAATGATAAATTGAAAATAGCCACGAAGACACAAAAACTCTAAGTTTTGAATTAAAGGTCATTATTATTATTATTATTTATACGTACGGCGTTGTCAAGTTTCCTTTCTATTAAGGGAGTAGCTTTCGAGAGCGGGTTGAGGGATTTTAAATCCCCCTTGCCCCCTTTAGAAAAGGGGGATTTTTTTGAAGAACTATAATATTTTTTTTATAATCAGTCTTTTCGGGTCGAAAAGACGTACTTATTTATCCCAAAAATAAAATCTGTTACATTACCATCCCATAGATTTTAAATTCATACAATTCGTATTTTTTTCTTGACAAGATATACAGAACATACAGGATTTAAATTTAATATCAAAAAAACTCTCGCAAAGGCGCAAAGCTCGCAAAGCTTAAATGAAAAAAATTATTATTCTTTCATTTGCAGTTCTATGTATGTGAGGAGGATCCCTGCTTCAACGTTATGTTGATCTATTTCAAGACATTTTAAAAAAATATCTCTTGCTTTCGGGAGATCATTTTTCATTATTTTTACTTCCCCAAGTAATTGTAGAAGATCAGATTTGCTGTTTAGTAACTTTTCAGATTTTTCCAAAAATTTTTCCAAATCATCAAAACGTTTTACTGAAAAATAAAGATATGCGAGATTATGTTTTGCGTCATCTCTTGCCGGATCGAGATTCAGACAAGTTTTATGCATTTTTTCCGCGGCATTTATATCGCCAAGTTCGTGAAGAACGCATCCAAGGTCGGTATATGCTTCAGCATAAATCGGGTCTTTTTTAATTGAGCGTTCTAAAAGAGTTCGTGCTTTCGTATTTTTACCTTCCATGTGATATGTCCACGCAAGGCCATCAAGTGCAATTGGATTTTCCGGTTTCAGTGCAAGAGCTTTTTCGAAGCATCTTCTTGCGACATTCGGTTCCCCGTTTTCTATCAGATCATTTCCGATATTAATATAATTTTCGAATGAATTTTTCATTGTTCTTGTAAATAAATTTAAAAAAGCTTAAGTTGGGTTGAAGAACCACCCCGCCCTATCGGGCACCCCTCCTTTGTAAGGAGGGGAGTTTTAGGGGTGGTTTATTTTTTTTCCTGACGTTTAAAAACAGGTTCGCCTTGAATCCATGTTTGTTCAACAGAGCCGCAAAAGGTTATTCCGTTAAAAGGGGTAAATTTTCCTTTTGATTTTAATTTTTCCGCATCGATTTTATACATTGTATCAAGGTTTACAAGAGCGAAATCCGCATCAGCCCCTGTTTCGAGTGCACTTTTTTGAGGAAATAAATTAAATCTTTTAGCCGCGTTTTCTGATGTTAATTTTTGAATTTGTTCTAATGTTAATTTTTCCTGATGATAGCCGTAATTCAAAGCAAAAGGTAATAGCAATTCAACGCCCGGCATTCCGCAATAATCGGACATAAAATTACCTGTATTTTTTTCTTTTTGTGAGCAAGGCGCATGATCAGTTGCGAGAAACGAAATACTTTTGCCGATATATGACCATAATTTTTCTTTTTCTTCTTCCGAGCGTACCGGTGGGGCGCATTTAAGAACAGAGCCCAACCGGCATAAATCGTCGATTGTAAACGCTAAATATTGTGGACAGGTTTCTCCTGAAATATTTACACCGAGTTTTTGTAATCTGTCAATTTCTTCCGCGCCGGAACCTGAGGAAACATGAACAATGTGGATTTTTGCGCCTACTTCACCTGCAATTTCACCAACACGACGGATGGCAGTTACTTCAGCTTCAACCGGTCGCGAAGCTGCAAAGTCAGCGGGAGAGTCACCGGAGATTTTTTTTGCGGCGTTATTTACAACTTCCGGATCTTCGGCATGAACACCGACCAGTACATCAATTTCCGCGGCAAATTTTAGAACATCATAATATTCGTCATAAGAGAGTTGCGGGAAAGTGTCCATGCCGGACAATACGTATGTTTTAAAACCTATAACGCCGGCATTTTTAAGTTGTTCAATGTGATTTTTCCATAGAGGGCTGTCAAGTGATTCAGCAGAAACCCCTCCCCAGAGCCGGAAATCGCACCATGCATTTGGAATAATTGTATCTTTTTTATTATAAAAAGCGCTTACATTTGTTACCGGCGGGACAGTAGTGCACGGCATATCAAAAACTGTAGTAACTCCCCCTGCGATAGCGCCGAGGGATCCGTGATAAAAGTCTTCTCTCCATGTATAGCCCGGATCGTCAAAATGAGTATGGGGGTCAATTACGCCTGGTAGAAGTAGTAAGTTTTTACAATCGACAATTTCGTTATTTTTTGGGCATGCGTCATCAAATGCAACGATTTTGCCATTTTCAACGGCAATTTTTGCGGGTCGGGTATCGTTACCTGAAGTTACGATTTTTATATTTTCGAGAGTTGGCATAAATTTAATTGACCTAATTGATCTAATTAATCTAATTGACCTAAACAATAACCAAAAAGCAATAACCAAATATTGTGTATTGACTTCTGGATATTGGGATTTATTTAGAAATTAGAGTAATTAGAATAATTAGAAATTATTTGTACCATAACAGGCACTATGCTTCATTATTTGCGACAATGTCTATAACTTCTTCGGGAGTTTTAGCTTTAAGGATTTGTTCTCTAACATTATTTTTACCGAGCAGGCGTGAAATTCTTGCCATAGTGTGCAAATATTCGTTATTATCGCCGTCAACAGGTGCAACAATGAAAAGAATAATATTTACGGGGACTCCATCAAGCGAACCGTATTCAAGCGGTTTTGCCGGCATAGCAAGCAGTACCTGGAGAGAATCAACATGAGAAGATTTTGCGTGAGGGAAACCGATACCGCGACCGATACCTGTATTTCCGAGAGCTTCTCTGTCCATCACTTCTTTTTTTAAAGCATCGATGTCATCAATACCGCCAATTTTACCGATTTCATTTACGAGGAAATTTAAAAGGACATTTTTATCTTTTTCTTTGATATCAATGAAAATACGTTCGGGAGTTAAAAGAGATGATAATTTCATTTTTTTATATATGTTACAAGGTTATAATTAGTCGCGCCACAGTTGATAATTTTCAGGCGCTCGGAGGAAATTTGCTTTTTGGAGCAAATTTATTTTCTATATTTTTGATTTTATTTTTTCGCAAGTATTATTTAAACTTTTTGTTTATTTAATTCACTACAAGGACTGCGCATGGTGCGTGCTCGATGATTTGTTCAGCGGTTTTGCCTTGAACAACGTCTTTTCTAATTTGCGGATTTTGCCCGATAATAATCATATCGATTTTGTACTCGCTTGCGAGTTTAGGAAGAGTTTGTTCCGGGTATCCGTATTCTTGAATAATGACTATACGAGCCTCTTGATTTTTTGCTTTTTCTTCTGCGTCATAAAGGTATTTCCATCCATCTTCTTCGAGTTCTATTTCGATTTCAGCGATAGATTTATCAGAGAATCTTGCGAGATTGGTCACTACGTTTTTGTTCACTATATTAACGGCAATAATTGTAGCCGAGCAAGATTTTGCGAGAAACACAGCGGAATCGAGTGCGTGTTGAGATTCAATTGTAGAGTCGAGATTAAGCAATATTTTATCAAGTTTTTTCATATTTAATCACTTCTTTTTTTTATTCTTTTACGCCGGAAGAAATCTTCGCGGTCATTTTCTTCAAGAACATCGGAAATATATTTTATTGTTTCCTCATTATCAGGAATAAAAATGTTTTCGAGTGCATTAACTCTGCGCTGTGTTTTTTTTATCTCATTTGCAAGACGGGTCAATGTTAAATTCGCTTGCGCATATTCGATAAGCAAAGGAATAACTTCAGAAAATTTTGCACTTGAACTATCAAATTTCGGTGAACTGTTCATCATACCGAGTTTTACTTTTCCGGGCTGTTTAGTGGCGGACACTTCAGGTATTGGAACGCCCATAACACTTCTTTCGCGAATAGAAAGAGTAAGAGGTTCCATGCAAGCATAATTAGCTCTTTCGATTTCTTCCGAGCCCATTTCGATGTAAGCATCCTGAAATTCAATATAAGCGGTCTTTAGCTGTTCCGCAAGCCTTCGCTGCAGGTTCTTAATTGTATGAATAAGCTGCATAAGTTCCATAATCAGCACCTCGCGCTTACGGTCGAGAAGTTCATAACCTTCTTTAGCGAAAGATAGGTCTTGTTTAAGTTTAAACAAGTTAGATTTTGTTGGAGGAACTTTAAGGATCATATATTCAGGGTTCAGGTGTCAGGTGTCAGGTGTCAGGAAATTCATTCCGGGCGCACTAGCGCCCCGGAATGAATTTAGTATTTATTTCATCTTTGTTCGATATTCAATTCGATTTATTTAACTTCTAAAATCTTATATCGTTAAAAGTCAGAAGGTTTATTCAGCTGTTTTTTGTTTTGGTTCCTGTTTGGCTTCCGGTTTTGCTTCTTCCGGTTTTGCTTCTTCCGGTTTTGCTTCCGGTTTTGTTTCTTCCGGTTTTTCTTCAGGGATGAGCATTTCTTCTTCAATTTCCTCAGTAACATTGATAATTTCGTATGGCTGATTTGCAAAACCTTGAACCATTCCTGTTGGCGCCGGAACCGGATCAGGCATTGGTTCTTCTTTGTACATAACAACGTCAAGAGATTCCATTTCTTCAGGATCGTCAAAGACTTCTGTTGAGAGTGTTTGACCGGTGTCATAGCCTTCCGCGTTAACTTTCACCGAGTATCTATTTCCATCGAGAAGGTCATCGTTAACGATTTTAAAGTTACCTTTTTCGTCAGATTTTGTTTTAATATCTTTACCATAAATTTTTACTTCAGCGCCTGTGACAGCTTTGCCGTCTTCATCTTTTACGGTACCGTAAACTGTTCCCGCAAAAGACGATGCGGACGAAATAATAAAAATAATTAAGAGAGTTAGTGCTGTTTTTTTCATTTAATTTTCCTTTTTTTGGGGTTTAAATTTTTTTAATGTTCTATCAATTCAATAATTCATTGCTCGCGCTTGGAAGCGCGGCTTACTTTTTTTATCGCGGTAAATATTCCGCAAGTTCATCTTCGGTGACTCTTGTTAATTCGTGATCAGGCAGAATGCTTAATAATTCCCAACCGATAGCGAGGGTATCACGAATAGATCTATCTTCATTTTTATCCTGTTTAACGAATTTATTTTCAAATTCTTCGCCAAATTTCAGATATGCCTGGTCAGTGTTTGTAAGTTCTTCCTCGCCGATAATTGATGCGAGACTGCGAACGTATTCTACGCGGCTGTATGCGGCATAAAGCTGAGTTGCCCAGTTAGGATGGTCTGCTCTTGTATATCCTTCACCGATACCGTCCTTCATAATTCTTGAGAGAGATGGCAGGACATTAATCGGTGGGAAAACTCCTTTAGCGTTCAGTTCGCGATTTAATACTATTTGCCCTTCAGTGATATATCCCGTAAGGTCAGGCACCGGATGAGTTATGTCATCATTCGGCATAGTTAAAATCGGCAGTTGAGTGATAGAACCTTCCGCGGAAATAATTCTTCCTGTACGTTCGTATAGTGAAGCGAGATCGGAATATAAGTATCCGGGATAGCCTTTTCTACTTGGCACTTCACCGCGAGCGCTTGCGACTTCACGTAGAGCTTCGCAATAATTAGTCATATCAGTAAGAACGACAAGGACATGATGATTACAGTCAAACGCGAGATATTCCGCAAGGGTCAGTGCGAGGCGTGGAGTAACAACACGTTCTTCAGGCGGATCGTTTGCAAGATTGAGGAACATAGTAACATTTGAAAGAGTACCTGATTCTTCAAATTCGCGGCGGAAGAATTGAGCGACATCGTGTTTTACGCCCATTGCGACAAAAATAACGGAGAATTTTTCATCGGAAGGATTTCCTTCTTTATCGACAATTTTCGCCTGGCGGACGATTTTAGCTGCGAGTTGATTATGCGGCAATCCGTTACCAGAAAAGATAGGAAGTTTTTGTCCACGGATAAGAGTATTCAAGCCATCGATTGCAGAAATACCAGTTTGAATAAATTCTCTCGGATATTTTCTTGCGACGGGATTTATCGGTTCGCCGTTTATATCACGTTTAAATCCGCCGAAAGGTTCAGGACCGCCATCAATTGGTTTTCCGAGACCATCAAAAACTCTACCGAGCATTTGTTCTGAGACACGAGCCAGCAATGGTCTGCCGAGAAAGCGCACGCTTGTAGTTTCTGTTGAGAGGCCATAAGTTCCTTCGAACACCTGAACGAGGGCGTAATTCTCACTAATTTCCAAGACTCTGCCATTTCTAATTGAGCCGTCCGAAGTTTCGATTTCAACGACTTCTGCGTAAGCGACATTTTCAATATTATCGATTACGAGGATTGGTCCTGCGAGTTTACTAAGGCCTGTATAAGTTTTAGGAGCGCTGGTAATCATTAATTAGTGGTTAATGGTTAATAGTTAATAGTTAATGGTTAATTTCTGCAACAACTATATGATTGCTGTCAACGTGAATGACTTTTATTTTTGAATTTTTATTAATAAAGTCTCCTTGAGAGACAACATCGAGTAATACTCCATCGATCACAGCTTTTCCTGCTGGTCTTAGTGTAGTTTTAGCTACACCTGTTTTATCGATCCATTTTTGATAATCTTTTTCATTGAAGGCGGTATATCCATGTTCTTTATCCATTTTAGTTGATAGAAACACCCCTTTTACGCCCGGAGTTTTCGGTAAAAACTTAGCAACAATTATAATTAAAGCTACTGCACCGACAATTGAACTTGCAACCACAGCAATTGAAGCTGAAATTTCGTTAAGCGAGGGAGTGTTTGACCAATCCCCCGGCACCCAATCGATCATAGTAATGATCAATGCTGCAACCATAAGAATAATTCCTAAGATACCGGCAATGCCAAATCCCGGGATGACAAAAATTTCTAAAATTAATAAGATTAAACCTATAATAAATAAAGCAACCGGAAACCATCCTGTAAGGGTAGCGGTATAATGACCCCAGAAAAACAAAGACAGACAGACAACACCGATAATTCCCGCCACACCGAAACCCGGAGTTTTAATTTCGATAAACAATCCGCCAAGACCGAGGACAAGTAATAAGCCTGAAACCATCATACTGCTGAAAAATCTTGCGAGATGTTCGCCTGATCGCGGAGCAACAATTTTTTGTGGTGCATTAGCGAGGCCGATAGTTTCGATCATTTTATCCAGCGAAGGCGAGACAGCGACGGCAAGTTTTTGAGTAACGGCTTCACTAGCTGTTAATGTAAGCAATTTTCCTTTTTTAATAACGTTTGTAATTTCAATATCTTCATCCATCATCGCTTCGAATAATTCATACGGGTGACCGTTTTTTTCACATGCTGAGCGAACGATTGCCCGAACGGCGCTATAAGCTTTTTCTTTTATTCCTTCATCGATTTCTTTTCCTCCACCGAGAAAAGGAATGGGAGACATTTGTATAATTTTTGCATCGCCGATTTGGCTTTGAGGAGCCATATAGATATATTCCGTTGATGCGGCAATAAGCGCCCCTGCTGAAATAGCTTTAGTATTTACATAAGTATAGGTTGGAATTTTAAGTTGAGCAAGAGACTGCATAATAGATTCGGCGGCATGAACTTTGCCGCCATAAGTATCCATATCAAGAATCAGCGCTGATGCTTTGTTTAGCTTTGATTCTTTAACAGCCCGGCGAACAATATGAGCCAAACCTTCTTCGATTTCCCCATTTATAGGAATAATGATAACCGGTTGGTCTTTTGAAGATTCAGCAAAAAGGGATGCAGCATTAAAAGAAAATGCAGCAAGCAGACAGATAAATATAAAAGGTATTTTTTTCATAAGAGTAAAGATGGTGCGAGAGGAGGGACTTGAACCCACACGTCCTAGGACACCAGAACCTAAATCTGGCGCGTCTACCAGTTCCGCCACTCTCGCAGTAATATTAAATGATTTAACGATTTAGTGATTTAATGATTGAATGCAAAGCGTTCATCATTCAATTGTATCAATCGTTTCAATATTTAAAAGTATTATTATTTTACACAAAGAAGGATTTATAGTCAATTGCCAAACGACCTTGTGAAATGAGTTGTTTTAGGATCATCATCTGTAAGTTCAGAGCGATCAATAACGACTTCTCTTCTTGTTTCGGCAAGGATTTGATTTTCTGATATTTTGCTGATATTACCGTCTGCAAGGTTATTTTTAATTGCCTGTGCAACAACAACGACTCTAAACTGGTCACTTCGGGTAGTGATTAAGTTAACGTTTTTCGAGAAGATGTCCGGAGTAACCCCTTTAACGTCAAGGATATCGGTAACATTTTTATAAGGTTTCAGCTCATTTTTTCCATCGTTAGAGATTCCCATGAAAACATTGTGAGCAGTGTCGGCTGGAATTCCGTTTAGCGCTCTTAAAACCCGTTCAGACGCTGTATTTATGTTTATTTTACCCAGTTCTTCTCCCGGAGCAAGATATGCATAATCAAGCCATGCGAATCCTGAATTTTTCGAACTTCCCAATCCTTTGGCAATAACTTTAAGTTTAACCCCTCCATCCGGAGAAATATGTTCAGGATGTATTATTCCGCAATAAACCCCATCGGATTTTTCGTATTGGTGAGTTTTTCTGCTTGTAATATTTTTGTATGCATCTGTGCTGCGTTTCACAATGTTATCTTCCGGAAGAGGCAAGTGGTCGAAATCATGAGTTTGATAGTTAAAGGCCAAAACTTCGAGTTGAGCGTTATGATTTTCTTCCAAGAATTCAGTTGTATCGATAGAATCATTTAATCCTTGAAGATAGAGTCCGTAATCGCTTCTTGAAAGACCTTTATTTTTCCATTCCCAAATACCTTCATCTCCATTATTTCGAGTGTAATACATTGGTGTTGAATAGCCGGCGCCAACGCTGAATTTATCGCCGCTGTTAATGCGCAGCTGTTTCCCTGAGGGCAAAGAAAAACCTATAACAGAGAGACTGCTATCAGTGCTTGAGCTTACGACAAATTTTTCGCCTTTTTGATTTCCGGAAAGGATTCTTAAGAACTGATGTTCCCAGATATCCGGCTGCCATTTTACGCCTTCAGCGGTAACTTTTTCAGTTGACGAATATTTTGATTTTCCAAAAGCCGGTTTCCAACCGCTGATATGTGCACCTTCCTCTTCCGGATCCAATCTAATACCTGAAGTGGTAAAATATTTTGCGATAGCTTTTAAAGTTTTTGTGTTAGGCTGCCCTTTTTTCTGCATGCCGATATTTTCCCAATCTTCTGCTTTTCTCACTTTTTGAATTTCGCCGACGGAAGCGAAATGATGATCTTTAACATGAGGTTTTATAACATTTCCGCGAGGTTGGGCATGGTTTCTTGATTTTCTTTCATTACCGCCAAAAGAAGCTCTTCTTGATTTTATCCAGTTATAGTGAGTAGGATCAATTTTTTCTGACGAATAATTTATCTCGCTAAGTTTAGTTGAGCCGTAAGTTACTGTTCGAGCAGCAATTTGATTGTATTGATTTTTTAGTGTCATTGATAAAAAGCCTCCTTCTCTCGGCATTCCGAGTAAAAGGATATCATCGTCTACTTTCAAAGAGGAAACACGTATTAGTCCCATATACAAAGCATTTTTTGTATTTCCTTTAACGGTTATTCTGACTCCCATAGAAGAGTTTTGATCAGCACGGGGTTTTCGTAAATACCATTCCGACATTTCATTTTTCATTTGGTCTTTAGTCCATCTGGCGCCTTCACAAACAATGCTGTCGCCTCTGTTTCCGCTTCCTCTTTTAATCTTTTCAACTTTATATCTTACGCCCCATAAAGTATCAGGAATATCAACACAAGGATAACTTTCCGAGGCTCCGCCGCCCCACGAGCCGTCTTTTGGAGCGCCGTAATCCTGGTCAAAAATTTCTCTGTTATTTGTAATGTAAAAATATCCACCGGGCTGAATGGTAGGATTCGGATCATCATAAAGGCCCTGTTTCCATTTGCTGTACAGTGTCGCTTCATCAATTCTGCCCACCTGATCCGCGTAAGAGCCGGTATTAACGACAATTCTCCAATTTCTAAGACTAACCGGATGGTCGCTGATATTTATTAATTCAACAATGTCCGGCCGCATCAGATAAGCAGAAACAACAACATTTTTATTTTGGTAAGCTTTAAGTGCGGAAGTTTTTCTCAGTCCGCCGACATATCCTGTTTGTTTACAAGTTGCGATATTGACGTTTATCCATCCGTTTTTTGCTCGTACGGGTTCGCCGTTATTATAGGGAGTTCTTAGCAGCCATACTTTTGATTGATCATCAGGCAGTCTTAGAGTACTTCCTTCTAAATCTTTAGAAGTTATTTCCGCCATTTTGGTTTCTGAGTATTTACTTGGAACGCCGTCAAGGTCAAGCACTTCGTTAAAGCCTTTCCATGGAGTTTTACCTGCAGCCAATGTATGGTCACCCGGTAAAATTATATAAGAGTTATTACCTGAGGAATCCATAACATTCCCGCCGAGATTATTTTCACCGACATACACTTTGTAGTACATATTTTTTGGAGGTCGTTTCAAATTTTCATCAGAAAAGACAGGAATATAAAATTCCTCTTTCATTTCGGGGAAAACGCACGTTAATCCGCCATTATTATCTCGAAACAGATTATTGATTCGCACACTATTCAATACATTTGACGGAGAGAGTTGCGCTTTGAGAAATGAATGAGGAAAGGTGTAGTTTACCTCATCGCAAGCAACTATAAGTTCATTAGCAGTATTACCGAGAATAGGATATGTAACATAACTGAGTTTATATCCATCTTCAACACCGAGCATAAGCCAGGCATTTTTCCAGATATCTTCAGGCCATCCGCCGTTTTTATTCATAAGAGATTTAAATGTATTAAATCCTTTCGGTTTTTTTATCGGGTCACTTGAAAGTCTGACTTTTGCGGCATGTGAGAAAGATGCTCGCACGCCATTTGTGAAAGAGTCTTTCATAGAAGGTCTAAATATTGGACCTACGTGAGTAATATTCCATCCATATTCTTTTTTATGATATAATTCCGGTTGTTCATAAAACCAACCGAGTCTGTAAACTCTGTTATCACCTTCCCAGTAATCATCATTTCTATCAAAGCGAAGAGTAAAACTACCATCATTAGCCATAACTTCATTAAAGCAAACTGCTTCAACCCCATACTCGCTTCCCATTGTAGAGAGCACATTATTTTCGTCACGGTAATCAGTAATGTTCCCGACAAGAGTTCGCATATTTTTTGATTTTGATTCAAATCTGTTTTCTTCGTTAGCTCTGCGTAACAGAGAACTTACTTGTCGTTTAGAAGCGACATTAATGTTTATTTTTTTTGATTGTGTTTTAGTAACTTCATCATAAAACAGATTTCCGCTTTTAGAATTTATGGTACCGAATTTATTTAAATAACGACTGGCCAGCAAATTAAGTTGTCTTTGTTTTGGGACGACAATGCAAGCTTCTTTAATACTTGAGAAACTTCGATCGTCCCACTTTGGATTAAGAGGGTCATATTCCCCCGGCTCATCTATTCCTTCGTCGGCTTCGTCAACAAGGCCATCTGCATCATTATCAATAAGGTCGGCTGCATAACTTGATGCGGTAAGGTTATCATCAACGCGAGCTTGTCCCGGAGTTAAATCCCGTCCGTATCTATATTTAAGGATTCTTTTTGCGAAAGAAAGAGAAACAGGAAGTCCCGCTTCTTTTCCATCTGTGAGCATTATTTCGAAAGTACCTATTCCCTCGTTCTGCATTTTGCTATTTAAAGCGCTTGCTTTATTAATATTAATTTTTGATGCTTCATCTTCAATCAACACGGCATATCTGCCGATAGTTTCCCCGGTTTTATTTTTTACATAAATCCAGTGTCCGTCATTACCGTTTTCGTTTTCTATGATACCATCAATATCAATATTATTGTCTGGATTTTTAATTTCCGGCGAAAATGTTGCAAACATTTGTTCGGTTTTATCATCCCATGCAGGTTGTTCAATAGCATCTTCACGAATAACGCACATTGCGTGTTCAAGCGCTGAATCGGCAATTAAATCCGCCTGCAATTTTGCAATTTGCACTGAGCCCATTTTACTTTCTACCGACATATTCAGCGAAAAAACTGATGCAAGTAAAGCCAGCACAACGAGAACGCCAAGTACAGCCACCAAGGCAATTCCTTTAGTTTTCGCAGCGAAAAAGTTTTGTAAGTATAATTTATCCATTCATTTTATATATAGATTAACATATTATTATACTTTTTATCATTGATAATTACAATATAG
>JAOZNZ010000001.1:26601-36342 GCA_029933535.1 bacterium
TCTTGCTGCCAGGAATCAATAATTTCCTGTTCGGGAATTTCTTGTTTGATTTGTTTGATTAATATATCATTTCCTGATAATAAATTAAAAAATTTTTCTTGTTTGAAGAAATTTTCTTTATCGGGATTTTTCCGGTAAAATTCAATAAGATATTTCAATGTAAAAGGAGGTATTTTTTTTAATTTTCTTAGATCTTCTCCGTAACAGGTTTTATCTGAATATTTCGGATTAACGGACATTCCTTTAATACTTTTAGGCATAAAAGAAAACTTTCCCTGCGAAATGTCCGGATAACCTATTACCTGAAAAGGAAAATAAGTTCCCCGGCCGATACTTATTGCTGTAGGTTCAAAAAAACATAGACTCGGATAAAGTTGAATTGATAAATCGTTAGGTAAATTGGGTGAGGGTTTCACAGGTAGAGAATAAGATTGTGAATGTTCCCACCCGGAGACTGGTATAACTGTCAACTCGCATACTCGATGTTTTGAAAGCCAACCTTCTCCGTTGATCATTTTGGCCAATTCACCGATGGTAAGTCCGTGTACAACCGGAATAGGGTGCATACCTACAAACGAACGAAATTTCATGTCTAATACAGGTCCGGCAACATAACTGCCATTTGGGTTTGGGCGGTCTAAAACAATCAATGGAATCTTATGTTCGGCACATGCATCCATAACATAATGAAGGGTACTAATGTAGGTATAAAAGCGAACACCTATATCCTGAATATCAAAAATCATAATATCAATATTTTTGAGCATTTCAGCGGTTGGCCGTTTGTTTTTCCCATACAACGATATAATAGGAAGTCCTGTTTTGACATCTTTGGCATTTTGGATATGTTCACCGGCATCGGCATCTCCGCGAAAACCATGTTCAGGTGCGAACACTTTACAGATAGTCACATCGTGGCTCAGCAGGAAATCAACCAGATGTTGTGTTTTCACGCGTGCAGTTTGATTAACCACGAGTCCCACCTTTTTATTTTTCAGTAAAGGAAGATATTGTTTATATTGTTCAGCTCCGGTAAGCAGCTGTTTTTTTGCAGCTGTTTTATTTTCTTCGGGCAAGCGATTTTTGTTTCCTGATTGTTGTCTGCAGGAGGATTGAGTAAAACAAATCATAAGAATAATAAAGATTAATGTTGTTTTTTTCATCATACTTATTTTCGATATTACGTTGGTCAAAATATATCCTACTGATTAAATTAACTAAAATCACTACTGTCCTAAAGAAAAAATGTTTTTTCTGCAAGCTATTTCTTCTTTCTTTTGGTGCCTTTGTGCCTTTGTGGCTACTTATTATTATTATTTGCCACTAAGACTCTAAGACACGAAGAATACTGAAAAAAATAAATTAAATATGAACATGAGTTTCCCTGTTTTCAGGATCTTAATCTTCCTCTTTCACACAATTTACAAACCACCGACACAAGGATGGCAGGATATTAAAATTTTTGTTATCATTGTCGATCAAAACTCTGGTCATAAAATATCTGCTGTATGGCTGATCGCACGTTAAGAGAATAAATTTTTGAATTTTCCCGTGTGGGATACACTCGATTGGAGAGAAAAATATAAACCAACTGCTCATCGGGATCAATCCATACAAAAGTCCCGGTAAAACCGCTGTGTCCGAAACTACGCTGACTTACCGCGGGAGCGGGATAAGAGTCGGCCAATTTTTTTTTATTATTGTCCAACATCGGCTTATCAAATCCTAATCCTCGACGGTTATCTTTTTCGGGAAATTGAACGCGGGTGTATTCATCGAACGTGGATTGTTTAATGTATTGCTTATTTCCGTATTTGCCTGATTGCAGATACATTTGCATCAATTTGGCCAAATCGTTTGCCGTGCCGAAAAGCCCGGCATTACCTGACAATCCGCCACGCATAGCGGCTGCTTCGTCGTGAACATATCCCTGCAATATTTGATGTCGATAATTTTTATCGTTTTCGGTTGGAATAATTCTTTCTTTTGGATAGTCAGTTAATGGAGTAAAGGTAAGTGAAGAAGCGCCGAGAGGATTATAGAAATGTGTGTTAAGGTAATCGGCATATGGCAGTCCGCTAAATTGTTCAATCAAATCCGGGAATATCAAAAAACTCAGTCCTGAATATTTATATCCTGTTTCTTTAAGTAAAGGAGATTCCCGTATGCGTTTGAACATTCGTTTCGTGTAATCTTTGTTCAGATATATTCCTTCGGCAACGGGAATTGGAAACTGTGAGGAAGAAGTTTTGCTATACCATCGTTTTTTAAGCGATCCATTCTTTTCCTGCGTTTCTTTATGAAAAGCAATATAAGGTAATAAACGCGCTTGATGAGATAATATCTTTCTGAATGTTAAATCTTCTTTGTTGGAATGCTGCCAGTCCTTCCAATATTTACTTAACGGTTCGTCCAAATTGAATTTACCTTCCCCGTTAAGTTTCATCAGAGCGGGTGTAACAGCAGCTATTTTTGTAATGGAAGCCAGGTCATAAAGGTCATTAAGCTTTACCGGGTGTTTTTTATCATAGGTATGGTAACCGTATGTTTTATGGAAGATAATTTTTTTATTTTTGGCAACCAATATTTGGCAGCCGGGAAAAGCTTTTTCTTCTATCGCTTTATGAACAATTGAATCCACATGTTGATCAATGTAACCGCTATTCATTCCTACTGCTTCAGGAAGTGTATATCCGAGCCGTATGGCTTTTTCAACAAAAATTCCCGTACCGGCAGGAAAATCTTTATTTATGGTTACCGGAAGAATCCCTGTGATAGGAATTCCTCCAAAAACTGCTTGCGCGGCGATTTCCTGAGAGAGATCATTATCCTGGTATAACAGCAAAACAGCATGTGCTTTTTTAAGTCCTTTGATTCCATTAAGCATATACGGTATTCCAAAATGAACAATAGTAACTGATTGATGATCGAGTAATGTGTTAATAAACATTTCGTTTCGCCCGGAAAGTCCATATGGTTTCATGTCATACTTTTCCTGCTTATAATTGTTTACTTCAATGTGCCGCCTGGCTTTGGTCATGCGAAAATTTTGTAAACTCAGGATAATTTTATCATAATGGGCCAGCTTCTTTTGTAATGCCAATAATTTTTCTTCCGGCAACTTGTCAGAAAGCATAAAATGATCAACAGCGGTATATTTGTTCAGCATATTTTGAAAAGACGTATTATCGGCAATTGGACCCGGACTGATGGTTATGCTGGCAATTTTTTGTCCTCCTGGATTCAAAGGAATTGTATTATTTTTGTTTTGTATAAGTGTTGCTGCCGACTCGAAAAGTTTATGGTTAAGCAATAGAGCTTCAGGAGAATGCAAATCCCGGTAAAGATTTGCTTTAGCGATAGGTTTAAAATCGGGAAGATTAACAAGAGTTTTGTATTCAAGCACTTTCCTGCATTTTTCTTTAATAAGTTTGGCACTTATTACACCTTGCGTAACGGGATTTTTTATGTTTTCTATCGCTTTGGGAACATCGTTAACAAACTCAAGAACGTCATTTCCCGCCAAAAGGGCTAATGGTTCTACAGTTCCGCTATCGCTGAAATGTGTAAGCCCTTGCATATTCATTGCGTCACTAACTACCAGTCCTTTGAAACCCAATTCATTTTTCAGCAGGTCGGTAACAATTTCGGGTGATAATGTAGCCGGTGTGTTAGTTTTTGCTATTGCCGGTACATTCAGATGGGCTGACATTACGGCAAGAACCCCTCCGTCAATAAGGATTTTAAAGGGGTATAATTCAATATCCCGCAATTTTTGAGCATCAGACTTTACTGTCGGTAAAATTAAATGTGAGTCCTGATGCGTATCTCCATGACCGGGAAAATGTTTGGCGGTAGCGATGACTCCTTGAGATTGTATTCCAAGAACATACGCAAGCCCCTTCCGGGCAACTTTTTCTTTGTTCTCGCCAAAAGAGCGATAACCAATTACCGGATTCTCCGGATTAGTATTGACATCAACAACCGGAGCTAAATTCATATTAATGCCAATGCGTTTAAGTTGCCGACCGATTTCCTCTCCCATTTGTTGAATCAGCGAATCATTCTGCAAAGCGCCCAAAGTCATTGCATAAGGAAACCGCATAGTATCGGTGAGCCGCATTCCCGGTCCCCATTCAGCATCAATAGCAATCATCAGCGGAATTTTGGCTGTGTGTTGGAACTGATTAATCAGAGTTACAACATTGTCAGTTTTATTTTTGAAAAAGATAACGCCGCCAACGTTGTATTTTTTAATTATTTTTAGTGCTTCTTCCTGTTGTTTCGGGACATTACTAACAGGAATCCAGATTAATTGTGCAATTTGTTCTTCCAAAGTCAGGTTTTGAATCGTAGAATCAACCCATAACTTTTGATTTTTGGACAATAAATCAGACTTACTGGTTCGTTGAGTGCACGATAATAAAATCATGCAGATCATGAGGAAAACACAAAATGGAATTATTTTTTTAGACACGGATTTCACTAATTTTCACGAATTTATAATACAATTTTTATTTATTAATATAATATTCAACTACTTACGAAAATCATTATACTAACTGTAAAAAGATTATTCAACACATGAATTCCAATAGGAGTATAAATGCTTTTGGTTTTTTCAAAAGCGTATGAGCAAACAATTCCAGTAGCTAAAAGAGGAACGAAATATTTTATATCAATGTGCACAACGGCAAAAACTGATGAAGAAATAAGTATAGAAAAAACTACAGACAATTTTGATCTAAGAGCTTGATATAAAACACCTCTGAAGATTAATTCTTCAATTATCGGCATAATAAATCCAACAATTAATATTAGAAAAATTATAGATCCTATATCCTTATATTTTTGTGCTTCCTGAGCAAGGATCTGTGATTCTATTTCTATTCCAAAAAACTTCATTATTAAATTGTAAACTATGCCAACCGCAATAATAGAGAGCCATCCGCTACTAACCATTAAAAACCATTTTTTTAAATTAATTTTATAAAAACCGAATTGTTTCCAAACACTTACAGGACGAATTTTTGCCAACATAACGGCAATAAAAACAACGATACTATTTCCAATAAAAGCCCAGAATAATAATTTAAGGAAAACATCTTTAAATAATTTATCAAAAACCGGGACAAAAGCCATTACTGACATTCCGATTTGAAAGAAAATAAAAGCACTAAGAATAGCTATAGCTTCAATAATTGACCATGAATTTTTTTCAGAAAAAGATTTATTATTTTTCAAAACATAGTATAAAATTAAAAACACAGCAATAAAAAATATAACTCCGCCTGCAACGCCGACAGCTGTCAAACCGGCCAATATTTTTTTTACGGAAGAACTTTTTATTGATTTTTTAAAATTGTTAAATCCTTCTGTTGTTTGACCTTGTTTTAGTTGAATTAGCCCTGTCATAAGGTGAGAGAATCCTTTTAATTCATCATTTGCTTTAGGAGATTGAATTACTTTTTGAAAATGTTTTAATGCTTTATTTAAGTCTTTTGGTATATTATCTCCTTCAAAATAAATATACCCGAGTTTGTAATCCGCGTAATAATCTCCTGATTCGGAAGATTTAGCAAACCATTCAATAGCTTTTTTATCTTTTTTTGTCTGATAAATTCTTGCAATTCTGTAAAAAGAATCTGTTTCTCCGTTTTCAGCAGCTTTTAGATACCAGTTTAAAGCTTTTTCCTTGTTTTTAGGTAGAATAGTTCCGTAATTATAAATTAATCCAAGACCATATTGTGCTGCCGTATTTCCCTGTTCTGCAAACAAATAATATAGATTTGTCAAAACATTTAATTCAATAAGATTATTTGTATTTTCTGACAAACCAATTTTTTGTTTTGCGGAATTATATCCCTTATCAGCAGATGCAAGAAAAAATTTATAAGCATTTGTTATATTTTTAGGTGTACCTCTGCCATACTGGTACAAAACGCCTAAATTAAATTGTGCTTTATATTGATTTTGTGTTGCTGCAGTATAATACCATTTAAATGCTTCAATATAATTTGTCTGAACACCAATTCCATTATCATATAAATATCCTAAAGATCTTTGTGCGGTTATAACTCCATTTTGTGCTGCTTTTTTGTACCATTCAAACGCTTTTTCCTTATTTTTAAAAGTTCCATCTCCAAAATAATACATTTTTGCGATTTTTTCTTGTGCGATAGCATAACCTTGTTCTGCAGCATTTAAACATAATATAAAAGTTTGTATATTATCTTCTGGTACTCCAAATCCATTTTCATAAAGCAAAGCAAGATTATACGACGCATTTATATTCTCATTTTTAATAGCGAGTTCATACCAGTAAATCGCCTTTTCAAAATCTTGCGTTACACCTATTTCGCTCTGGTATCGCCAGCCGAGTTCAAGCTGCGCGTGAGCATTGTTATTACTTGCTGCCTGAAAACAATACATTAAAGACTTTGAAAGATTTTTTTCTACACCCTTACCAAACTTATAAACCAAAGCTAATCCCAACTGCGCGCGTGGGTCATTTTGTTCCGCGGCTTTTTTGAACCAATAGATAGCTTTTTCGGCATTTTGCGTAACATCAAGCCCCTCTAAATAACTCCATCCAAGTTCCGCTTGTGCTGGAATATAATCATTTGTTGCTGCATTAAGTAAAAAATTGAATGAATTTGTTGTTTGAATTTTTCTGAATAAAACACCTAAAGAATAACAGGATTCAATTGAGCTGTTTTTATTGCCTTTTTTATACCATTCAATTGCTTTTTCAAAATCTTGCGTTACACCTCTTCCTTCCTGAAAATACCAGCCTATTTTTAATTGCGCATCAGAATCTCCGTTCTCTGCCGATTTCAAAAACCAATTAAAAGCTTTAATTTCGTTTGTAGCAACTCCATTACCATTTTCATATATTAAACCAATATTATATGCTGCATCTGAAACCCCTTGCTCCGCGGCTTTTTTATACCATTTTATGGCTTCTGGAATATTTGTTTCTACTCCTTCACCTTCGTAATAAGCCCAACCTATCTGAAATTGCGCATCAGACAATCCTTGTTCAGCTGCTTTTTCATACCAGAAAATTGATTTATATTTATTTGTTTCTCCAAACTCGCCGTTAAAATACTGATTCCCCGCCATAAATAAAGCTTTTGAAAAAACTTTGTTTGTTGGAATGAATATTGATTCAAACAATTTTTTATTCGATAATTTTTCATAAAATGAACCTAAATTATATGCCGCATCGGAATCCCCCCGGTTTGCTGATTCTAAATACCATTCAATTGCTTTTGCTTCGTTTGTGGCAACTCTAACACCATTTCTGTATATATAAGCAATATTATTTGCCGCATCAAAATTTCCCTGATTCGCTGCTTTTTCATACCATTCAATCGCTTTTAGAATATTCGATTCTACTCCTTCACCTTCGTAATAAATCCACCCTAAATTAAATTGTGCATCAGACATTCCTTGATTCGCAGCTTTTTCATACCACTCAAATGCTTTTACTTTGTTTGTGGCAACTCCATTACCATTTTCATATATTAAACCAATATTATATGCTGCATCTGAAACCCCTTGCTCCGCGGCTTTTTTATACCATTTTATGGCTTCTGGAATATTTGTTTCTACTCCTTCACCTTCGTAATAAGCCCAACCTATCTGAAATTGCGCATCAGACATTCCCTGATTCGCTGCTTTTTTACACCAATCAAATGCTTTAATATAATTTGTTTCAGTACCTATTCCCTGCCAATAGCACTCTGCAAGTTTCACCTGCGCGTCTATGTGACCTTCATCAGCTGCTTTTGAGAAAAGGTTAAAAGCGAGAGAATTATTAGTTTCATCATCACTATTAAAGTATTTTAATCCCAAAGAATAGTTATAATCAGGAGAGTTTGTATTTGATATCACGATATTTTGTTCTGCAAATAAAAAAGAACAAAAAAGGAATGTGAAAAAAAGTTGTTTATACATTTATTATTTTGCCTTAAATCATGAACGTGAGTATTGAAAACGCGCCGAGGTGGGCAGTGTTACTTTTCGCCTCGGCGAATTTTCAACGTTGTTGCCATAAAAAATATTAATATTTAATCGTACTGCCTAGTAAAGTTCTTATTTTGGTATTTCTCTAAAAATCTCTTTATACTTACTTTCTATTTCTATTACTTCCCTGCCTGTCAATTTAGAAAATTCTTTTGTTTCCGCTCTTTTTGGTAAAATACCGTTATTTTGTTCCAGAAAGCGGACAAGTAATGCAACCATTTTATCCGGCATCTCAAATTTTTCATCCAAATAATTTTTAAACTCGTCATATTCTTGTAAAAATTTTATTTCATTTGGTATAATATTTTTGATAGTATCGTTTACACAATCATATAAAAATTCTGCTTGTTTAGTTACATCAAAATAACGATAATAATCTATAGTATCATTACTCACTTCAATATTATGATTACCGGTTTCGCCCCATTCAATAAAATCCAATAATGGTAATGAATATTTTTCTAAAACTTTTCTGTAATCATCAATATGGTTTAAAATGGAAGCTGAAACAGGGAAAATTAATCCTTGTTGCGAAAATTTCTTTTTTGCTAATATATGATGAATTAAATACCTGTGAATACGGCCGTTCCCATCTTCAAACGGATGAATAAAAACAAAGCCGAACGCTATAATTGCTGCAATAAGTACAGCGTCCATTTCTGATTGTAATAATAAATTCTTGGTCGCTATTAATCCTTCTATTAACTGATCTAAATCTTGTTGTCGCGCGGAAATGTGTTGAGGAACAGGTTCGCCGCTTATCCGGTCATGGTCACCTACAAAACCGCCTTCTTGTCGAAACCCCATATTTACAAACCTGTTTTTTTCTATTACTATTTGCTGTAATCTCAGCAATTCTTCTTTGTTAATATCCATTGTTCCGGCTTGCCCGATAACTCGTCCCCAACGAGCAGCCCGTTTACTTTTAGGATTTTCGCCTTCAATATTAAAAGAGGCTTTAGAATCTTTTAAGAGCAAAAAAGCAGCTGTTCTTTGCAATAAATCTTTATGAATAGTTTTTAAGTAGTTATCTTTTTGAGTTGAAACATTTGTTTTAATATATTTTTTGAGTTTTTCGGTCTTATAAATCAAAGGGCAATAATTCCGCGCACCCGGCAAATTGTTAACAATACGATGCCGTTTTGACTTGATTCCATTTTCAATTCCGTATTGTTTTTTTTGATTAATTAAAGAAACAAAATTTCCTGTCTTCAGGTCCGGTATTTCCAATTGTTTTTCTTCCAGCCATTCAAATAAAAACCATATTTTGCGGCAGTATTGCCCTAATGGTTTTATTTGTACCAATTTTGTTATTTCTTTTTCAGTAAGTTTAGCAAATAATTTTTTGAAAAATAAAAGATTTATTCCTTCATAACGAATTGCAAACACTAATTGCTTGTATAAATTATCTTCCGGTAAATAACGCGAAGAATATACTTGCCATGTATCTGTTTGATATCGCCGGTTTTTAAAACTTATTAAACTTAATCTATCAGGCAAAGGTATTGATAAAACAAAAGCATTTATGATTGCCGCATAGCCTACCAGTATACCTTCTTCAGGCGTTTTCCGTCCGTGAAAAGCGGTTATTTTTTGTGAAAAGCGGTTATTTTTCATGATTTTTTGTGAAAAACAATTATATATGAGCAAAAATATTTTTTTTGCTTAATTTTTATCAATTGTACCATAAAACATTCTAAAAGTAAAATT
>JAOZNZ010000475.1 GCA_029933535.1 bacterium
CTATTAACAAAGTTGCTACGTTATAAACGTGCATTGCCGGCAAGCAGCCAACAACAACTGATACAATTGTACCTGCAATAGTTGACAAGAAAACTTTTATAATTAACATTAGCATTTGATTAATGGAATAAATTCATCCCGATAGAAAATACATCGGGATGAATTTAGTATTTAATTCGAAATTCAAAGCTATGATTTGAATTTACTCCTTTTCACGATCACGGATTATTTAATGTCTTCAGCACTTCTAAGTTGAATTTGTTTCGTCTGCCGATGTTCTTTCACTTTACCGCTAAGAGATATTTTACTGCCTGCTTTCGGGCGTTTGGATTCAGGAATAGAATTCCATACATTTGGCCATACAACAATTGTAACTGTATTGCTGCTATCATCTCCAATAGTAACTTTATAAGGAGCTGATTCTTTCCACGATTCAAATATTTCAATCACTTTGCCTTTAACTTTAACATTTGAATTAACTTCTTCCCGCCAAATCATATCAAGGGGCATAAATTTATCTTTTTCTGATTTTTGTGGTGCGCTTACTGATTTGGTTAATTTATAATCCGATGCTCGCGATAACCTGAATTGTTTGTCGCCTTTATATGAATTAACTGTTACAATTGCTTCAATTTCAGAGCCAATAGCAGGGATTTGATTTTGTGGAAGATGAACTCTTGTCGGCCAATAAATGACAGGAATTTTTCCGCTATCAGTATTTAAATAAATTTTGTTTGGCGCACGCGAATTTTCGCCACCGATATAAACATCTACCACTTTCCCATAAATTTTCACTTTGCTTCCATCAGATTGTTCCGATGCTTCCTGAGCAGTTAACAGCACAACTTTCTTTTTAGTTTCTGTTTTACGAGTTGATTTTTTAGTTTCTTCTTCTTTCAAAATAACAAGGTCAGCTGAATTCTTAAGACGGAGTTGAAGATTATCCCGATATTGTCCAACAGTAGCATTCACCTGTATTTTTGTTCCCGGGAGTAATTTTTCAGGATTTGCGATATTGGAAAAGGTTTTTTCCCAGAAAACCAGTGGAAGTACTGTACCGTTTTGTTCAATAGTTATTCTATAAGGCGCTTTTGATCCTTCACCCGGTTTACTGAACTTGGAAACTACTGCTTCAACTAAAACTTCGCTGCCGACATTTCCTGAAGAGATATCGGAAAGTTTTACGAGTTGATTTTCTGGATTTTCTTTAATGTTTCCGCTGTTTTTATCTGCTGTTATATCTGAAAAACCTTTTTTATGCTGAACTTTAAGATGGTCAGGTACTTCAAGCATCATGCTTATTTTATCACCTTCAGCCACTCTTATTTTCCCTGAAACTTCTACCTGATCGCCCTTTAAAATATAAACATCCTTATTATATAACTTTTCCGCAACCTGGCGATAAGCAGTTACACGCATATCCCCTGTTTTATCTTTTAAATAGATGTAACAACTGGTAACTTTATCACCATCACGGTAATATTTCATTGGCCGCGTGGCTTCACCTTTAATTGTGATATATGCAAAATTCATCGCAGGAGTTATGCTGCTGATTTCTTTTACAGGCGTCTCTCGGCTCATTGCCATAAGTTGAAGACATACCATCCCTACCAACGCAACGACTATAGCGACATACCGCATTGATTTAAGTGAAACCCTTTTTTGCAAACCCGTTCCGCAATATGGACAGCGATCGTGCGCGCCGACAAATCGACCGCAGCTTGGGCATGAGATTCCTTTATCAGTTTGATTTGTTTTCATAAGTATTACTCCTTGTTGGTAGTTTGATATATTTCTATAACTGTTAATTTTATCATGTTTTCGCGTGACGTTAATTGATATTCTTATCTTCACTCACTTCGCTGCGTTCCGAGACGTTTTGCGACAAAAATCCCGTCTTCCTGCTTCCCGTTTCTTAATGTTATGTAAACAGGGCGGTGGTCTGAGGCTGACTCCGCGGTTTTATCATTCCATATTTCCGCTGTTGTCGAAACAAGCGCATTTTCTACCGGCTTACTGACAAGAATATGGTCAAGTACCGATGGCGGATATGAATCACCCTTTGAATAAAAAGTAAATTCTTTCTTTTTGGAATCATACGCGGGAATTCGCTTCAATGGAATTCCCGGAATATTCAAGTAATGTTTTAGCGACTCGCTTGTTGGTGAATCATTAAAGTCTCCCGCGATAACTATCCAAGGATCTTTTTCTTTTCCGAGTTCTTTGATTACAACTGCAGCGGCACCTTTAGCTTCAGCGATTCTACGATAATGGGCGTAAACTCCGCCGAGTTTTGATATTGGGTGAAGAACAAAAAGATTTATTTCAGGAAAGTTTTCCGGCATTAATTTAACATGCAAAAAATCTCTACTAAAAGACGCTTTACTATTTTTCTTTTTATTTAAAGGAAATTTGTGATGTTGAAATGTTGTTGCCGAATAAACGGGCACACGGCTCAACACAGCAACATCAATCCCTCGGCCTCTTGATGTTTTGCTACTGTTAGCTTCGATTAGAACTACATATTTATATTTCAATTCACGAAGGTAAGAACTGTTGAATTCGCTTAGAAATCCGCGATTCTCAACTTCCTGCAATGCAATAATATCCGCATTTATGGACTTTATCACTTTAGAAAGCGCGTATAATTCACGAGCCGGCTTCGGCGATGTGTTCTGATCTACCCGTGAATCTTTTGAGCTGTATGGATTATCATATCGATCGTATAAGTTTTCTACATTATAAGTAGCTATACGAAGTGTTTTCTTTTGTTCAGCGGCACAAGATATTGCCGATAAAAAAAGTAAAATTGTTACAGTTATTATTTTATATTTATTCATAAATTTTTATTTTAATACTTGTGTCATGTCAAAATTGCAAAGTTAACAAAAAAAATATATCCTTCCTGGACGAAAACTCATTTTTTGGTCAGTCAGAATAAATCTAACCTGTTATTATACTGCATTTGTGTTTTAAGGTCAATTGAGTTTTTTACAAACCCTTGATTTTTAAACAAAAAATGATATAATATCCCACAATCAGATATTGAAACGCGGGTTTGAACAATCGACATTTTTTATCGATTGCTTTTGACCATTTATAATAACACCAACTAACGAGGAACACAAATGACTAACCGCGAAAGAATTAATGCAATACTGCACTACAAACCTTATGACCGCATGCCGGCAGTTCATTTCGGTTACTGGAATGAAACGCTGGACAAATGGGCCGAAGAAGGCCATATAACAAAAGAAGAAGCCAAAACGTGGGGCGATGGAAATCCAAGTGACGTCTCAATAGGCGAAAAACTTGGT
>JAOZNZ010000476.1 GCA_029933535.1 bacterium
TTTGGAAAAATAACTTCATTATTAATTAAACTCGCACCAGCTACACCTTCCAAAGCTTGTCGGAAAAGCCAGCCTGCAGCACCTGTGTAACCATTCCAAATCATTCTTCCCGGATCGAAAGTAGTTAAATAATCTGCACATTGTTTATTTGGTTGCCCTCCATAGATTTCAATTTCTTCAGTAGTAACATGAGAAATAGGAGAAATTTTCATCCATAACCGATAGGAAGTTTCTTTGTAAAATTTTGCAAGTTCTAAATTTCCTTCGCGCTCAAACTGCTCCGCCAAAATCCTTGCAGCTTTGATAAGCCATTGTACACCATGGCTGTACATTCCATTTTCACGAACACCGGCCGGATACTGGCTACTTCTTCCAAGATAAGGTTTTGTGTCTTCGCGCAAAGGCGGCCATCCAAGCAAAATAGTTTTTTCTTTTTCAAGAGTATTTATGGCAGTATCAAAAACAATTCGTCCACGTTCAGGATTAACACCCGACATAACCGCCCAAGCAGCAGTCAGCGCATCAATTTCCCAAATTCCGCTATCTTTAATACCAATCTCAGTACCGTCATCATGGATCGCCCGCAAATACCTATCATCTCTCCATACATTTTCAAGGGCAATTTGAAGATTTTTCATTTTATGAATGTAATAATCTTTCCGAACTTTTCCTTCTTTCTCTTCAATTACATCGACAAATTTATTCAAAATATAATAAAGAAAAAATCCGAGCCAAACGCTTTCTCCTTTGCCTTCGCTACCTATTTCGTCCAAGCCGTCATTCCAGTCACCAGTTCCAATGAGCGGCAACCCATTTTTCCCCATTCTCTTATCAAAAACAAGATTAATGGATTTAAGACAATGTTTATAAATAGAATCTTCTTTTGCAGAACGATAAAAAATTGTTCCAACACCATGCTTATTTTTTGGAAGCGGTTCGAAAGGATTTTCAGATTTTAAATAAGAAGTTTTTTGTTCTAAAATAGAAAAATCATTTGTAGCTGTTAAATATTCTGCAACACCCCAGACAAGCCATAACAAATTATCAGAAGCATGCGTTCTGTTTGCAAAAGCGGTTCTGCCATCAAGCGTTGTAAAAAACCAATGAAGTACATCTCCTTCGAGAAATTGTTGAGAAGCATGCAATATAATTTGCTTGCGCGCGAGTGTGGGATCAACCCACATCAAATTTACAGTATCCTGAAGCTGATCTCTGAATCCGAATGCGCCGCTTGTCTGATAAAAACCGCGTCGTGCCCAAATACGTTCAGCGATCCCCTGATATTTAAGCCAGTTTTGGATGTGATTAAATTCAGGATTGTTCGTTTTAATTTTAACTGTTCCCATCAAATCCAACCACCATTTTTTTGTGGCTTCAAGACTTACTTGCGCTACTTCAACTTTCTGATATTTCTTTATTAACGCGGCAGTCTGTTTTTTATCTGGTGTCTGACCGAGAGTGATTATAACTGTTCTTTCTTCTCGCGCGGGTATTTCTATTTCTCCAAGAAGTGTTGCAATAGCCCTGCTGTCAGATAATTCCGTAATATCAGAACTCCCCTTTTCAACCATAAATGGATTTGTTACTCCACGCCCTTTACCGAAAAATTTCCCTCGCTTTGTTTCTGCTTTTTCTGCCTGCAAAGACATCGCGGCAAAAGCCGGACCGGAACAAAAACTATTGCGAGGATTATTAAACAATATCGCATTTAACTTTTTGTCATACTTAACTTTTAATGGGCCGGAATGTTCAGGCTGGTCGGAAAGAACTATTTGAAAATATGGCGCAACACGGATTTGCCGTGAAACATCATCTTCATTTTTAATTGTTAATACATAAACTCCTACAGGTTCATCCGGAGGAACAAAAACAGTTAATTCAGTTGAAAGTTTCCCCCTTTCCATGCGAAAAACAGCAGTTCCGTCAACACCAAATTCTGTTTCGTATTTGGCTCTTTTATCGTTCAATGGATGATAAGTAGGCGAAAACCATTCGTCGCTATTCTTATCATAAAGGTAAATAGCTTCACCCGGTACTTCTTTGGTAACCGTATCTGCCCAGTCCGGCGTTAAACGGTTAAGTTTTGAATCACCACTTGTCGTTGTATGAAACCCTCTGTTCGTTACGGCAACTACATGCCCTTTAGCATTTGCCATTGTGTGGTCAAATGGTCGTGGGGTGAATGGCGTATGAACAAGCATTTTATTTCCATCATCAATATATTCAGTATATGGCAAAGGTGTTCCGGGCAAAATTTCACCATGACCGATCATTGGTCCTTTTTGTTTTTCAGTTAAAACGGCATTTTTTTCAGTTTGCGGTTTCAAAAATTTGTTGATGTAGTCCACCGATGTTTCTTTATCCTTTGAACTTCCAATCATAAATTGAACTGTTGATGAACTTTTCGGCTGCAATTCCACGTTAATCATTAATCCTCCAATAGGATCAAATGTCGGATATGCAGTAGTGTCACCCGCTTCTGAAAAAGATAAAGTTTCTAATATTCGCGGCTGCCATACCGTTCCCGCGCGACCGATAAAATCCATACGTGAGGTCAAAAAACCTTCCGGTGAAACATCAGACGCGAGAATTCCCATCACTTTTGAATGCCTGTGGAAAGCAAGTATCGCGTTAGCTTTACTTGAATATTCCATTTCCGGAAATAAACGGTTGTATTGTGTATGCCCGCGATCGGCTTCGGGTTTCTCGAGTACCCATTCTAAATACGGAACAACTTTTAATGAGCGTTTTACATCAGTCAGATTTTCAACTGTAGTTTTCCAAAGCTCTACCGTGCTGTCCAAATCCGGCAAAGAAATATCTATAGTTGTTTTGATACCGTTACTGATATTAATGATTTTAATTGAAGAATCATCTTTTTTGATAATAGAAGGATTGAACTTGTCTTTTGGAAAATTGCCTGCTACAGGCCAGGAACGTTCAGGACTTTCAGGTGACCGAAAAGTATCTACAATATATAATATCCTGCCGCACGGATCTATTGTATCGTAAGAACGACGGCTTATGTCATACCCTTCGGATGGAACGCAACTATAACCCCCACCGTTTTCTTTTAAGACAACTTCATATTCATTGTTTTTCAAATTATAAGTTTTATCTTTACGATTTCCACGCCATCGAATAAACCAACGTACAGCAAAAGAAACCACAACACAGATAAGTAGAGCTAAACCGGCGATACTCAACATTCCCATAACCGATAAAGATTTTATATAAGATTGTATGCCACCTTTGTGTGCGGCATTTTGTATCGACTCTGCCTGACTCCAAACGTAATCCCATGCCGGTCCTCT
>JAOZNZ010000477.1 GCA_029933535.1 bacterium
CGTCAGCATAGAAATTTCATAATTGAGAAACAGACTTCGCATATCCATATTTGCTGATCCTATTGAAGCAACTTTATTGTCCACAACCATTGTTTTTGCGTGAACCATTTCAGGATAAAGATAAATTTTCCCACCGGCGTGTTGAATGTCACGAAAATACGTGCCGCGAGCCAAATCAGTTAATCTGTGATTTGATTTTTCAGGTACTATGATTCTAAGATCAATCCCACGATGAGCGGCAAGAGTTAACGCCTGCGCAAGTGCTTCATCAGGAACAAAATATGGTGTTACAATCCAAAGTTTTTCCACTGCTGAAAATGACGCGGTTAAAATCATATCATACATCGGATCGCCGGGAACATCAGGCCCCGAAGGAACTATTTGAATGACTGATTCACCTTTGTTTTCAAATGTATTTTTTGTCAGCTCAAAATTTTTGCCGGTTGCATATTCCCAATCAGAAACAAAAATGTTTGAATAATGTTTTACCGCAGAACCTTCCAATATAAAAGAAAGGTCTTTCCATCTGTGCTCTATTGGGGTTGGACCGATATATTCAAGAGCGATATTTGTTCCGCCGGCCATAACGCTTTTTTCATCAGCAATAAGCATTTTCCTATGATTTCTAAGATTTGCTCTTCCATGAAAAGGAGACTTTAAAACCGGATTAAAAAAAGCTGCTTCGCCACCGGCATCAATAATCGGCTGCATAAATTCACGCTTTGTATGCATAGAACCCAGTCCGTCAAGAAGTACACGAACAGTTAATCCTTCTGACGCTCGTTTAGCCATTAGTTCAACTACTTCTGTACCGATTTCGTCTTCGGCAAGAATAAAAGTCAACAGGAAAATGCTTTCTTCCGCTTCTTCAATTAATTTAATTAATTGATTATAAGCTTCTTCACCTGTGTTACATAAAGAAATTTTATTACCGGTTGTCGCTCCCGGAATCTTATAAGCTCTTAACAGGCGGTCAAATCCATCGGCTTCTGTCAGAGGAATAATATCTGTTTCCGGAAGATGAATCTTTGTTTTACCTCCGGCAATGCGGCGTGTTTTTCTTCCTCCGAAAATGAAGTATAGTGGAATTCCAATATAGGGAATAAGAAAAATAGCCAGTAGCCACGCAATTGTACCTGCCGGAGTTCTACGGTGCCTAAGAATATTTGAAGCCACAATTATTGCAAGAATAAAACCTGCAATAATTAAAATATGAAGTATAATATCAAAATATGTCATCTGATTTTTGTGTGTTTTTTAATGTTCTTAACATTCTTAATTATAACAAATAATAACTTTTATTGAAAGCAAATATAACTAAAATTTATCCTTTACAATTTTTGATGAAAAAGATACAATAGTTGCAGAACTAAAACCTGTTAAATATCAACCTATGACTTTACATAAAAATGAAAAATATAAAATATATAGTCGTTGTTCAGTGCCATATCGTTAAAGAACGTTGTTCCGGATACCTTTGTGAATATGCCTTCTCTGAAAGAACAGGCTCCTTTTCCAATTATCCTAAAAATACTCCCATTCGCTTTCTGTCTTTGACTTGCGGCGGTTGCTGCGGCAGAGCAGTTCATCGTAAACTTTCAAATTTGATAAAAAAAATTAAGCAAAAAGAAAATATTGGAAAAGATGAAATTCAAGTTCATCTTTCTTCTTGTATTTCATTTGACTCATATCACGGCGGACAATGTCCCCACAAAGAATACTTAGAAACTTTAATATGTGATAAATTAGGACTTGATTGTGTTGATGGTTCAAGAATTAGTGAATTAACTGAAAAAAGACGTGAAGAAGGTTTATATAAAACCCAATTCCACTTGACAAAATAAAACAATAAATAGTATAATGGTTCCTGAATTATATTTATATTTTTTAACTATACCAAAATAAAAAAATGAGTGATCTCAATATTCAATTGTGCCCGGAAACAGGCATTTGCTCAATTATTAAAAAAAATGGCGAAAAAATCGACCTGATGCCTTTCGAGGTTAAACAAATTCGTGATGCAGCCGGTAATTCTCAAGCTATCAAAGACACACTCGCTGATGTCGATCCCGATTTTGTTGATGGACTTGATCCGGATGAAATAAGCCAGGTTTCTGAAGGACTGAGCTAGTGTCATGTCAAGCTGGAACCCGGCATGCGCCGGTCAAGAGCTTGACTTACCCCTATAGACGCTGCTCGAAAGGGGTCAAGTCCCGTTAGGGACGTAATATTTGTAGTAATGAAAATAACACAAATCACCGTGCCTATTCCCCCTTTCTTAAAGTGGAACATCCCGGTTATTCCATCGGGAGTGGGATTCAGGGGGATTTTAATTTTGGTCGTATGTCTACCGCGAAGCGGTTTAGGCATATAGCCCCGATTTTTAAATCGGGGTGGTAAATCACCGCATTTTCCACCCTAAAAGGGTGGTGGAATACAAATTTATTGATATATTTTCCCTCCGTTCTTTCAGAACGTAATGGTGTGTTTTACACCGTCCCGGCGTTTAAACGCCGGGCTTTATGCCATTGCCGCTTCGTGGCAATTATTGCTATTTCATCTTTTCGAGCAACCCCTGATTAGAGAAAAGTAAGTCAAGCTCTTGACCGGCACATGCCTGGTTCCGGCTTGACATTAAGCCGGAAGCTTAACCTACTCTAACGTTGCGCGAACAGGTTGGTACGTAGTTTCGACCCGAAACTACATATTTATCAAGAAGTTCATGCTAAATTTCGGAATATATATTTTTGTCTGTATATCTTTTTTTTAGCTAATAGTGTATACTTACGCTAATAATAACTTATTTAAATTTTAAAAGAGAAGATAATGAAAAAATAAAAATCAAAAGAAAAATCGACAGAAAAATTGACATTTAATGAACTCGGTCTTTCAGAAAGAGTGCTGAATGCAATTAATAAAAAAGGATTTGAAGAACCAACTGATATCCAAATCTTAACCATTCCGGTTATGCTTAGAGATGATACCAATATCATCGCACAGGCGCAAACAGGAACGGGCAAAACTGCCGCATTCGGTCTACCTCTGATAGAAATGATCGATTCTGAAGCTAAAGGTGTTCAGGCGCTGATTCTTGTTCCCACACGTGAATTAGCAATTCAGGTGTCTGAAGAAATACATTCTCTCAGAGGGGAAACCAATATCAAAACAATGCCAATCTACGGCGGACAGTCTATTGACCAGCAGTTGCGAAGACTTAAAAAAGGCGTGCATATCGTTGTTGGAACTCCGGGCAGAATAATTGATCATCTTAAAAGAAAGACTTTAAAGATCAGGGGAATTGATCACCTTAT
>JAOZNZ010000478.1 GCA_029933535.1 bacterium
ATATTTCATTTTAAAAGGAGTTTTGGTTAGGCATTATATACAACCTATTTTTGTTTTAATTGTTCTGTCAATAATTGTTTTGTCAACCAATATTTTTTAGTTCTATACCCGGTAATTAGTGTTATCATAACAATTATTTTGACAAAACAATCTATGACCCCAGCATACGCTGGGCACGGCAAATCAATTAATTTCATTAGGCAAAATAATTAATAACAGAATTAAATTCAATAATTAAATATTATATTAATAAATAATTTATATATTTTTCCGTGAGATCCGTGTGTTCCGTGGTAAAAAAATATTATTTTATTTTTACTTTAACATCTTTCACAATAAGATCAGTCCCGAAATTTATCAATCTAAAATCTGCGTGACCATTTTGTCTGTGTTTAAACAGAGGAGTTTTTAATTTAAAATTAATTTTAACCCATTTTTTCGAACCTTTTAATTTTTTATAATTCTCCAAATCGATATAAGCTTTTGATTCGCCATCTTGAATGCCATCATAATGCAAGCCTATTTTACCTTTTTTGTTATCAAAGACAGTAAGTTCAATAACCGCGTCATTTTTACCTTTTGAAAACTTTTTAGCGAAGTTGTTTGCGATTTGGAAATAAATATATGATGTTTCATCTGCTGATTGATGAATTACCTTATTACCGTTCCGGGTTTCCATGGAATACTGTCCATCTAAAAACATAAATGGACAAATTTCATCTTCTGATTCAGGTTTCCACATCACATATCTTTTTGCTTTCGTAGTTTCTTTTGAAACATTTTCAATATGGATTTTAAGAAGTGTGAAAAAAGTGTATGGATCAACAAAAACAACTTTGTCAGAAGATTCTCTGCGGGCAACGTCCATCATCTTTGAATGCCATTCCGGAGATTTTAATATAGTACGCACAGGGAGGAACGAAGGTGTAATACCCGTCATTCCTGCTAATGTTTCACCTGCTTTAACATTATCCCCATTAAGGTCAGTCGCCATTTTAATGTATGGCATTCCTTTATGAGTGCCCATGTATTTTGGTAATTTTTGTCCAATAATTCCGCCTGGTGAGAATTCCTTATATGCATCAAGTCCGGCAGAACTTAATCCCGGAGAATCTCCGTCAATTATAAATCCTGTAATATCAATATCGAACAGTTCGAAATATTTTTTGTTCCACTCAACCCAGGCATCGAGCCCATCAGGAAGCCCGTTTTTTCTGTTAGGGTAGTAAAGCATACTTGGGTTTAAATAACCTGCGCCTGAATCTCCTGACATAAACCAGTCATTCGACAATTTATGTCGATAGACATAATCAAAGACATGAGGAATTCGATAAGATAAATTAGGATTGAAGGCCCAGGTACCGATTATTTGTCCATGTTCAGGATCATTCCAAAATTTTGGGATGAACCGATTCATCCATGCGGCAGAATCATAATCGCCCATATAAATAAGCACATAAGCCAATTTTTTAATAGTTCCATCCGGTAAAATATAACCTTTCTTTTTTAAATCTTCAATCGTTGGTTTTTTATTCTGAATATATTTCTTTTTTAACGGATAATGTGTATAAAATGACGCGTTAACCATTCCACTTAATCCGGGTGCATCGGCATCCATCACACCATTATATTCAGAAATAATTTTTGCGTGAAGCCATTCTGTAGCGACCGGTTCATGCTTCCCACCCGACTTTCCGAAGTTTGTATATTTAAAATCCCAGGGAGTAAAACCGGCCACTGTGAATATTTTACCGTCGGAAAATTTATTAAAAGATTTAAGCAAAGACTTAAATGTTTTAGAATCAGTGCCGGGTTTTTGATTTTTATCATCTATAGGAGCTTCATCTTCCCAGGGATCAAGATCAAAAAAGAAAGTTTTTTTACTTATAAAAAGATCATGATTAAATAATGTGTTTTGACTGAACTCCCCGGGATATTTCAGCCAATACGAATCTATATAATATGCCATGTATTCTTTGCTGCATAATCCTTTATCAAGATAATTTACCTTCGCCCAGATATATGCATCATTCTTCGCACTGCCGGTTGACTGAATGAATGTACCCGGAATTGTACCTTTCCCTGTGAACATAGATGTCCCGTCATTATTGATGAGTTTTTTAATATTCTTAAAAAATTTCATTTTAATTATCATTGAACATATAGAATCTTTGTCCCTGTCATAGCGGATTGGAAGCCGATTTTCCACACCTGCAATAGTAGAAGCGAGATTACAGGTAGCGGGAACTCTACCGTCATAAATTACAATTCCTTTGAACTTATTTTTAAATTGATTAAGGACTTCCTTTAAATTTTTTAATTTTTTAACCGGTCTGCCGTCAAGCCATTCATCTTTTTGCCTGAGTTGGTTCCACCAGAAATCATCAGTATCTTTCATAAATCTAACAAAGAATGTTGGCTCTTTACGGTTTGCTATGCCTTGAATTGCAGCCAACAGATGAGCGGTATCCCATTTTTTTTCAACATTTGTTTGATTTACATTTATAAGTTCTGTAGCATCGAAAAAATATATTGGTTCTTTTGTTACCGCATTTTTTTGGGATATTTTTTTTACAACTGTTTTTTTTGCAATTGGTTTCTTCTCAACAGGTTTTTTTTCGACAGGTTGATCTGTAACCGGTTTTTCTGAAATGGGCTTGCTTTCGGCCGGTATAGTTATAGCAAGTTTCTTAGCAACCTGTTTGGTGGTAATCGGTTTTTCTACTTTAGAGCAGCAGCAGATTAATAAAAGAAGAACAATGGATAAGAATTTAATAATAGGTTTCATATTTTTCATTTTTTGTAGTACGATTAAATATTAATTCTTTTTATGGCAAAATGATTTAGTGGCAAAATAATTAATAACGGAATTAAATTCAATTATTAAAAATTATATTAATAAATAAATTTTATATTTTTCCGTGTGATCCGTGTGGTCCGTGGTTAAAAAAGAAATTAATCTTTTAAACTTATGTTTTCTTATGTTCCTTAAGTGGTAAAATTTTTTAAATCAATTTGATTTCATTTTTTTGATAAACGTTCGTATTCCGATTTAAAATCCCATGGGTCTCCTTTTTTAATTGCATATCCGTCATTAATTTCTAATCCTTCCTTGCATAGTTCTCGTGCATGCTCAGGATTTTCATCTTTCCATCCCATTATTCTCAACCAATATAATTCGAGCACATTGTTCCAGAGAACTTTGCTTCCATCAGTTTTCGAATATTTTTCCAATAATTCTTCGGCGGCGGAATCTGCGCTTTCCAAATCATCGTTATAAATATATGTAGCCACTTTTTCTTTTTCA
>JAOZNZ010000042.1 GCA_029933535.1 bacterium
CTAGAAGCTTCTGCTATATCGGTAGCTTTCGATGCTCCACCAGTAAAGATCGCTTTGACAATGTCGCCAATCATTTCAAACCAACCTTTTTTTTCTTCATCTGTTTTAGATGCCCCCTCTAATTCTTCTGCAGTATCTCTTTCATCGGGAAAATTTTCATTAAAAAGTTCCTTATCATCATCATCCATTTTATTAAAAGTCAGACCCAACGCATCAACTCCATTCACCTAATTATTCCCACAGAATTGAGATAGATTTATGCTGTCCTGATAATCTATCGGGTCTCTTTGTGTCCATCTGCCGGATATCGGGTCGTAAACTCTGTAAGCGTAAAGGTAAAGTTTCGCATCTGACAGATATTCTTTTGTTGAAAATGTGTATGTCGGTGAGAAATTACCTGTTTCTTCTTTTACATTTCCAAAAGCGTCATAGCGTATTTAACTTTCTATATCTCCGTTTTCCGCAAGAACAAGCATTGTGTCCCCACGATGGTTTGCGAGGTAAAAGAACGCGGCCGGTACCGGAAACCCAATGGGGTTATATTTTCTCACTTCCGCTAATATATCGCCTGTGCCTTCGGCAATACCGATTCCGCGAACGAATACTTTCCCAAATTCATATTGAGTATTAAATTCCGTAATGGGAATATTTCCGTCGTGGATAATATATTTAACTTGCATTGCAGAACTACTTATTTGTTTTATCCTGCGATTTTGACTATCATACAAAAAAGTATGATAAAATCCGCCAGGGAGTTCTATTCTGCAAAGTTTATTTTGCGCATTGTAATAAAACTTATTAATTGTACTGTTTATTATATTACTTGTCAAATTGCCTGCGATATCATAAAAATATTGATTATTTGCGCTTGAAGAACCGATAAGAATATTTGTCAGTTTGTTCGCAATAACATAAGAATAAGTCTCGGTTGGGTCGTTATCCGGGTCTTTTGAAACACGGTTCTGTGCATTGTCATAAGCGTAACTTGTCAATATGCTTTCGCAGTCTTCACTTTCCAATTGATCACGATTATCATAATCATATTCATAAGTGTGAGGCGTTCCATACAAAGTTTCATCTATCTCGGTGATCTGTTGCGCATGATTGTAAGTGTAACTCAGACCCAAACGTGTACTTCCGCTATAATCGGCGCTAATACCGCTTAATCGTTGCTCGCTGTCATAGGAGAAATCACGATAAATGCTTGCTGCGTTAGTAATGCCAGAGATTTTCCCATTTGGATTATAAGCGAAAGTTGTAGAAACTGTTTTAAATGACTTGCATTCTAAAGACGATAAACGATTTAAATTATCATAACTGTAAGAATTTGTTAAACCATCATCCGACGCAATTAGTTCCATATTTGTACGATTGTTAAGCAGGTCATAATCGTAATAAAAAGCATAATCTAAATTCTGGTTATCGGTATACTCTGTTATCTTGCGATTTAACGCATCATAAGCATTTGTGATTGTGCATGCCCAGTCGGTCATTTCGAGCACATTACCGACTTTATCATATTCATAAGTTATGTTTTGATTATAAAATCCATCATAAAGTCCAAAGCGAATAAGCGATGTGTCACAAGTTGGAATCGTTAATTCAGAAGGTATTGTTGTAACATCATCCGGCATGTTATTTCCTGTGAACGGAACATAATAAGAAGCGGTTACGCGGTCGAGTTTATCGTAAGCGTTTGTTACAGCAACGCCGCGTTCATCAACCGCCCAAATTTGTCGATTGAGGTTATCAAATCCTGCTGCACGAGTGCTGCCGTCCGGGAATCTAACGCCTGTTAATTGTTCATGGCAGTAAAAATATTCGGTTGTGTTTGCCGCTCCGTCGATTTATTTCAGTTGACTTTTTTTATTATTATGGTTTTGATATATTTTTTCTAATTCCTTTGCTGATGGCTTTATAGGGAAAGGGAAAATATACGAAGTATTATCTATAAAACGAATGATTAAGCCAAAGGGCAACAATTTAATTTCTTTTACAGCATCCCATGAAATTGATTGGGGTTTCTTATTTCTTGTCAATATAATACCTTTCTCATTATACTTAATGTAAATATGTTTCCTAAAATAATACCATATTATTGGTGGTAAATATATAAAAATAAAAACTGGGAAAAAAATACTTAAAATAGCAAATGAATGTAGATTTATTGTAGTAAAGCTATTTTCTATAATTAATTCCAACACAAAATATATTATTAAAATTACATTGATAAATGAAGGAAGAAACATCAATTGTTTAAAGCTTACAATTATTTTACCTTTTTTCTTATTAGTTGAATTTTGCATTTTATTCCTATCTATATTGTTCTTCGGCTGCTTTTAATGCCTCTCTTTTTGCCTCATTATTTTTATTAAAAATATGTTCGCCAGTTTTTTGGGTTTCAACAGCAGTCTTTGTATAAATATCGGCTGCGGTTTGACTAACTCCAGCTGCTGCACCAACAGATAATGCGGGTAAAGCGCCACGACCTAATCCCCCGGACATACCAGTAATTGTCGCAATACCTACTGATGCCCATCCGTTTGCAGTATCGAGATTACCATTACCCAATTGGGTCCCTAATTCAACACTGCCTGAAGCAACAGCCCCAGCAGCAACAATAACGCCTGCACTTGCACCAAATGTGTCAACTACAGAACCAGCTAAAGCCCCTACAATTAAACCTTTAATTCCTGTCTTCAAACCGCTTTTAAATCTATTCTTAAATCCTTTTTCTTCTGAAAAAAGAAAACCAGCAGCAAATCCAATCGCCCCACCAATACCAGCCCCAGCAACCGTAGCGCATTGTCCATCCGCATCCGTTTTATTCACCGGATTATTCCCACAGAATTGATACAGATTTATTGAATCCTGATAATCTATCGGGTCTCTTTGTGTCCACCGTCCGGCGATTGGGTCATACACTCTGTAAGCGTACAAATACAACTGTGCGTCAGACAGATATTCTTTGGTTGAGAATGTGTAAGTCGGTGTGAAAGTACCTGTGTTTTCTTTCACATTTCCAAATGCATCATAACGGATTTTACGTTCAATATCTCCGTTTTCATCAAGAGCCATCAACGTATCGCCGCGATGGTTCGGCAAGTAATAATGCGCATCACCTGAACTGTCAATCTCCGCTAATACGTCGCCGGTGCCTTCTGCAATGCCGATTCCGCGAACGAAGACTTTTCCGAATTCATATTGAGCATTTAATAAGTCATATTTAAGTTCAGCAATGGGAATATTTCCATCGTGGATTGTCCATCGTTGCGTTAAGTAATAAAGACCTATTCTGCGATTTTGTGAATCATACTTAAATTCATAAGCTCCAATTAAACCGAATCCATTTAGATAACGTAATATTCTAGAAAGCTTATTCTGCGCATTGTAATAGTAATAGTTAATTTTATCATTTGTTACATTACTTGTCAAATTGCCTGCGATATCATAAAAATATTGATTATTTGCGCTTGAAGAACCAAAAAGAATATTTGTCAGTTTGTTCGCATGGACATAAGAATATGTGTCAATGTCAGGAGTTTGTGATCTGCTTGTTCGGTTTTGCGCATTATCGTAATCGTAGTCCGTCTGCGTATTTTCATAGGTTTCACTTTCCAATTGGTCGCGATTATCATAAGTGAATCCGTAAGATTTAAGCGATCCGTCTAGTGTTTCATCAATGTCGGTGATCTGCTGCGCATTGTTATATTCATAACTTAAATTTAATCTGGAACTGCCATAATAATCGGCATTAATTGCGCTTAATCGTTGCTCGGTGTCATAAATAAAATCACGATTAATACCGATTTGACTATTTGTAATTCCTGAAATTTTTCCGTTTGGATTATATGCAAAAGTGGTGGAAATAGTATTATTGCATTCCAATGATGACAAACGATTTAAATTATCATAAGTATAAGTGTTTGTTAAACCATCATCGGGAGCAATTAATCGCAATTTTGTACGATTATTTAGCAAATCATACTCGTTATAAAACGCATATTCTATATTTTGATTATAATTGTTTTTAGTATATTCCGTTATTTTTCGATTGAGTGCATCATAAGCATTTGTAATTGTGCATGCCCAGTCGGACATATTAGTCACATTTCCGACTTTATCATACGCGTAAGTTATATTTTGATTGTCAAATCCACCATATATTTGCGATTCATCACATATAGTAGGCGATAAACCGGATGGTATAGTTGTAACGTCAGGTGGCATATCGTCTATATCGTCAAAAGGAATGTAAACAGAAGCAATTACGCGATCGAGTTTATCATAAGCGTTTGTAACTGCAACGCCGCGTTCATCAACCGCCCAAATTTGTCGATTGAGGTTGTCAAAACCTGCTGCGCGAGTGCTGCCGTCAGGGAATTTTACGCCGGTTAATTGTTCGTGGCAGTAAAAATATTCGGTTGTATTTCCTGCACCATCAATTAACATGCTTACAAGATTACCTTTGTATAATTTTTCTACCCAATCACCGTTTGGATAGTCAACACGGGTTAAATGTCCGGCGTCATCATAAGTGTTTTGTGTCCATCTGCCCATTCTGTCGCAAACACTTGTAGGGTAACCTTTGGCGTTGTAATAATTTGAAACATAAGTACCATCAGGATAATATGTCGCGGTTGCGCGATCCATTATGTCATAATAATTTGTTGTGGCATATCGCGCGGAAGTTGAATTGCCCGGAGCGTTGACAATTGTTTTTCTGCCGAATTTGTCATAAGTAAAAGTTGTAACTCTATCTAGTGGATCACGCGTTGCAACAAGGTAACCGAAGTTATTTGTATCGGGTTCACCTGTGTAACTGCTCACGCTTTCCGGTGTGCCGTTAGTTTTATAATAATTGCGTGTAATTCGATTTAACGGGTCAAATGATTTGATGACCTGTCCGGCTTCGTTATATAGATTTGAAGAAGTCCGATTAATTCTGCCGTTGCCAACATCTTCGATTGTTTTAAGTAAATTCCCGCAATTATCGAAAACATTTGAAGCCATTATTTCGCGTGGGTCGATTACGCATGTTTGGTCAAGCTTATTTGGCGCATAAAAAAAGCGAGTTTGATTGCCATATGCATCTATTGCTTTGGTAAGATTATCTTGACTATCATATGCAAATGAAGAAGAATCTGTTGGTCCATTGACTCCGAGAGGATATCTTGTAACATTGGTATATAAAAAGCGGTCGGTATTAAGTTTGTATGAATATTGTTTTACATCATCAAGTGTATTTTCTGTTTCGCAGCCGTACCACTGCATATTGAGAGGTTCATAAAAGAGAGTATAACGTTTTTTATTTGTTGTTCCGGCCGAAGAGTGGGTTTCCATTTCGACCCAGCCACTGCCAGTAACGGAATTAAAAGCATTCCCGGTGCGTTTATAAATATTGGTTGTTAATCTGCTGTCGCTATAAACGCTAACTTCAGATGGTTCATATTTCCAGGTATAGCAGTCATCATATTGTGTAAGTGAAAGGTTGCTATAATTAATAATTGTTGTGCCGGCCGGAGAAATGATTTCTGTAAGCAATGGCAGATTAAGATTAGATAATTCTGTTGGGCAACTTTCAAAAGTTGCACTAGTATAATCAAAGGAAACAATATCACCATTGGGTAAACGAATAGAAGAAAGAAGTTGTAAATTATAACTAACATCATCACCTGAAAAATAAGACCATGATGTATAAGATAGATCTACCGAACGAAGAAATTCACCATTGCGTAAATGAGTAATATTTGTGATAGTGGGTGTTGTAGTTGCGGGGCAGCCATTTGCAATGGTTTGAACATAATTACTCATATTCAGGCAGAGTTCATCGCCTGTTGCAAGATTACAAATATTAGTGGCAACGCGTAATTTAGTGGCGTCAACGCTGAAAGAAGCACTTTGCGAAAAACTGGCAGGGGAGAAAAAACACTCGCTAAAGGAAAATTTGAGTTTATTGGCATTGCGGTCATAAATATATTTTGGCCATGTCCATATATTAGATGAAATTAAAGTCAAACTCTTTTCTATGAAATAAGCATCGCGCGTTACTTCATTATCTTCATCAATTATTATTCCGCTTCCCCAGTATTTTATATAATCATTGTTAACAGAAGCTTTGGTAAGCGGCTGAGCTTCCCAATCACAATCAAAGTCTACTGAAGTGTTATTAGGGCCTTTAAATGATGCAGAGGGTGTCGGGCCATTTTTGATAGAAATAGTGTGCTCATAATAATTACTAAAAATCACAGTTTTACGATTGGCGGAACGTTCAACACAAGGAGTTAAATTATCCGACCAACAGTTACCAAATGTGCCGGCATCAGCTGCAGCAGTATAGGTTATAGCAGAAAGGTTCATAATATCAACACTTTTTGATATGGTCGGTGGTGAATATATAAGCATAGGAGAAATGTCTGCCGGGCCAACAGAAGCATTGACGGAAAATAATCTAATAGAAACCGCTGGCATAAGAGAAACATTGTTAATAGAAACTTGAGGAACATAAGATGGCGCAGCGCCGTTGTCGGCATCATCACCTTTTGGCCGTGGGTCAGAATAATTTACCCAGATAGCCGGTTTGGAAGACACTAAAGTCGGGGCTTTACTGCCAGATCGTTCGTTGTCGGCATATGCGGAAGAACAAAAAGAATTTGCCGCTCCGCCGATAATATTAAGCGTAACAGAAGTCGCAAGCGCGGTTGTATATGCGATTCCATCGGCTGCAACAGCAGTTCCTGTAATCATGCAGGCTGTTAAATAGATTAAAGTGATAAGTTTAAGCTTTTGTAGTGTGTTTTTCATAGTTTCTCCGTGAAAATTAGTTCGAAGTTGCACATTAGGACGCTTAAGGTTAATCACATTGTGCAATGTTTTAAATGACAAAGCAACATCCCCCTTTAATCCCCCCAGCATACGCGGGGTCAGAAACCTTCAAAGGGGGAATTTATCAAAATTCATACTGTTTTAAAATATCTTTTCTTCGTTTTTGTTTAAAAATATTGTTTGAAAGTGTTCTGTTAGTTAATATTTCAGGGTGCATTTTCGCTACATTATCCATTAATGGCCAGTCATGCAAAAGCATATCTTCAAGCGCCGGATTGTTTGTTGCTGCATCAGGTCCAATAAGCGCTTTTATAATAGTTTTCATTGTATATTGGTCAAAGGATTCTGTTTTAGCGAGATCAGCTGAAATTGCAGCGATTTTATTGGTGGATGTTCTACCACAAAGGTCTTTATAAACAGAATCTGCTAATTTTTCATATTTGGGTTTACATTGTGATAACTCGTTTGCCCGCATAACCTGCCGCACACGATTTGTTAAATCTTTGCATTCGCGTGCGATATCAATACTTGCAGAAATTTTTCTAAACTCATTTTTATAATAATCAATCATTGGAATACGAATAGAATATAAAGCGAGAGCGGTGTCACGCTTTCCGTGAAAACGGCTTATTTTTGCCGCTCGGATATAACTGTCATCAGTATAAACCAAGCAAGCCGGATAAGCATGTACTTGTAGATAAGCATCAAAAGCGGCATCGGTATTATGATACAATTCTTCAAGTAAAACACCTCGCCAATAATAACTACTGCCAACGGCAAAGCCATTTGGATTTTTATCATTTATAAGAAAATCAAAAATCCTGCCGGCGCGTTTGTTGTCGCCTTTATGAAGCATGTCATATGCATTATCGTAAATAAGATGTGCGGATATGGAGTCATAAATAACCGGCTCGTATTTTTGCAAATTATCAAGGGAATCATTTTTGTTTTCTATCCGCTTCATTAATTCATCAAGAAGGTTTTGTGCTTTTTGTGCTTTATTTATAGATAAAGCAAGTTCATCCGCATTTTTAGTTAATACATCCCATTGTGATGCGTATGTATTTTTTAATTCATCAATCTTCTTCTGATAATCTAATGCGACTTTGTTTGTGGTTGCATGAATATTTAATGATTGAAAGATTGATATGATTGAAATAATTAATATGATTTTATTGTTTGGCATTTTTTTGAAATTTGAAATTGGAAATTTGGTTTATATACTTTTTCAAAGTAATTAAAGATTCTTATATGTACTTATGTATCTTATGTGGTTAAATTTTAGTTTTAAGTTCCGGTATTATTACTTCAAGTTTCTTTTTCTCATTTATAATTAAACCTATAACTTTAAGTCGGTCCTGTGTGTCAGGTTGTTTAATAGCAAGTATCATTAGCATATTGTAATAATCTTTAACTTGCTCCGGTTTATCAAACGGAATAGCCTCACGAGCTATTTCTATTGCACCTTTTATATATTCAAAATTGGCATTAGGGTAGGATTTAAGAAAATCAATAGCTTTATGAAAAACATTACCTTCAGTTTTTTTTATTAGTATTAATTTGCAATACGCCATTCCGGCTGTTATTTTATTATTATTTACCTCTTTATTCTTTTTAATCATTCTTTTGACTTCTGAAATTATATTGGAAGGAAGTGGTTCGGGAGAACTATCCATTAAATTGATGACATAGTAAACCGGTAAATGAGATTTTGGTAAAGCATCAGCGCCCTCCTTTAAAATCTGTATGCCTGTTTTTTTATTATGAATTGCACGGTAGTGCTCAGAGAGATGAAGATATACCCATTGTATGAATTCTTTTGCTTCCGGTAAGTCTTTATATTTTGCAAGAGTTTGTTCGCACTCTTTTTTAAAAGAATCTGAATACGATTGTCTGGTGCATGCCATACAATCCAATAGTATTAAATGTAATCTGAAAGTATAGGGAATATTATCGGATGATTTCAACTTTTCGAGTTCTTTTTGAGCGTTGGTGTTTTTCAAATTGAATATTTTTCGACAATATTTTTCTGCCAGTTCATATTGTTTATTAGCAAATGCTGATTCGACTGATGCAACAGCATTTGAAAGTTCCGGATTTTTAATTACCGGTATCGCAAACAAGTTTGCAGAAATGAAAATAAATAAGAAGATAATTTTATTCATACTAAATTATTAAGTGGGATTTAAATTTTTTGTTTGACAATAAACCGCATTGAATATATTCAAAAACGAATATAAAAATTTTAGACAGAAAATGATAAACATCGCAACTGAGAAAAACAATTGATGCCAAAAATGAAAAAATAGCAGACGAGTGCGAAAGAATAAAACTGAGTGGTAAAGCGGAAAAGTGGGATGAAAAACTTCTTTTAAAGAAGTTAAATAACAAACTAAAGTGCTGGAAAAACCGAAGAACCGAAGAACCGAAGAACCTTAATTATTATACTAAAATTGGACATAATTTTCAATAAATAAATTTTTAGAATTTCAAATTTATGAAAATATCATACCAGTTATTTTTATAAAAATCAAGTGGGAAAAATTTATGTGTCAAGATTTTTTTATTTACGTTGCGTCCCGATGCACGTAAGCGCGATCGGTACCCCCGTCCGCGAACTTGCAAATGTTTATTTTCATGCATATAAGTATTTTCGTGTTGTTTTTCTGTCGAGAAATGTTATAATAATGGGGATACATACAATTTTTTTTGCCATTTGTGGTAAAATGTTATTAATTATAATTATTTAAATAATAAATAAAAAGAAATTCATGCCGTTATTATTTGATATGCCATGGGATAAATTGCAGACTTATAAAGGCTGTAATCCAAAACCTGACGATTTTGATGCTTTTTGGGAAAAATCTATAGAAGAATTGAATCAGAAAAATCTTTAAATGTTTTTCCCGATTTTGGACACGAAGCGCTTCCGGGACAAAACGACGCTATTTTTCAATTTTTAAGGAAACTGTAAATGTCATAGAAGAAATAAGTACTGATAAAACTAATACTATAAATTTTTTTGTTACTGCAAAATAATTTTCTCCGAGCGATACATAATAAAAAATAAGAAAGCGACAATCCATTAATCCAAATAGAAATCCCCCTAACCCACTCCCGATGGAATAATCGGGATGTTCCACTTTAGAAAAGGGGGACTTAATCCATCAATCCAACGTATAATGTCAACTGATAATTATTTAGGTGAATTGTTTGATTTTTCCGAGTCAAAGCCGAAAAGGAAAAAGACAAAGAAAACTGTGCTAAAGAAAAATATTCTTAATGAACATTTTTCTATGAGTAAGTCGGTTGATCCTTTTGAAAACTCTGAAAATCAATCCCCGGAAAGCAGGAAACCGTTGTCCGTTTCCTCACTTACACGTCAAATCCGCCGACAGATAGAAAATAATTTTATGAATGTCTGGGTTGAAGGGGAGATAAGTACTTTCAAAGATCATATTTCTGGACATTATTATTTTACACTTAAAGATAATAATAGTCAGATTCCCGCAGTAATGTTTCGCGGCGCAAACAGTCGTTTGAAATTCAAACCCGAAAATGGAATGCTGGTTATTGTTACCGGTAATGTAAAAATTTACGAGCCGCAAGGAAAATATCAGATAGTTTGCGAAAAAATGGAACCTAGCGGTATCGGCGCTATGCAAATAGCTTTTGAACAATTGAAAAAGAAACTCGCTGAAGAAGGCCTTTTTGACGAATCAAGAAAAAAATCGCTGCCGGTTTTCCCTAAAATTATCGGCGTTGTTACTTCGGCTAGCGGAGCAGCATTTCACGACATAAAGAATGTACTTTTCAGAAGATTTCCTAATTGCCGGCTTGTCTTAAATCCTACTCCCGTGCAGGGGAGCGGCGCGGCAGAAAAAATTGCCTGCGCTATTGATGAATGCAACGAAGCAAAAAAATGTGGAGCAGTTGATTTTGATGTCCTTATCGTCGGCAGAGGAGGCGGAAGTATGGAAGACCTATGGTGCTTTAACGAGGAAGTTGTTGCAAGATCAATTGCACGTTCGGAACTTCCGGTCATATCAGCAGTCGGCCATGAAATTGACTGGACGATTTCTGATTTTGTGGCTGATAAAAGAGTGCCAACCCCAAGCGCGGCAGCAGAAGTTATTGTTACTCCAAAAAACGAATGGCTGTCACAAATTGTTGATTTGCAGCGACGGCTAAAAGTCAATTTTGACTACATTCTTGATGATTATCGGAATCGTGTTGAACGTGCGAGAACGAGTTATGTTTTTCGTGAACCGCGCCGATTAATTGAAATATACCGTCAGCAGGTTGATGAATATTTTAATAAACTTAATTATTCATTCAAGGAATATTTATCGGATATACGTTCGCGTTTTTCTTCATCTGTAAAAGTGCTTTATTCCGCGGAAAAGATATTTGCGGTACGCATTCAGCAAAACAGAAAAAATGTTGAGATGCAGCTCAGTGCACTTGAAAATTCAAGAAATCACAAATTCTCAAATTCAAAAAATCAGCTTCTTAATTTATTAAGACAACTCGAAGCTGTAAGCCCGATTGCAGTAATAAAAAGAGGATTTACGATTGTAAGGGATGAAAATGGAAAAGCGATAATGTCAGTGAAAAAAATAAATACCGGCGATGTTATTAAAACAGAATTCCACGACGGAATTGTGAAATCAAAAGTTGAAAGTTCTTTATACAATAAAATTTAGTGAATATTTCGCAAAAATGTTTTAGTTAAATGAGAACCACCCCGCGCTAAAGCGCACCCCTCCTTGGTAAGGAGGGGAGTTTAAAAACAAACACCGAACACCGAAGTAAGCCGTGCTTCTCAGCGTGAGTATCGAACACCAAGGATGAAATGAATACTAAATTCAAATCTTTGATTTGAATTTACAATGAATTCCTTGCAATTTTTATGTCCATCGACACAAGGTCGATGGGACATTCATCCTTTTCAAGCGGTATTTAATTAAAGGGGAAATATGAAAATGAAAAAAAATTTTAAATCTCGATGCGGATGTAAATTGGGATGCGTTGGTGGTTGCTGTGGAATAATAGTTATCACTATCATTATTTTAATAGTGTCACTTATTGCCGGCAGCTTTTGGATAAAACGCAGGACTTATGTAAATCAACCGGAAAGAATCAACGAACTCGCGAATGAAATTTGCGATTATAAATTGCCTGATGAATTTATACCTGCAGTGGGAATGGATTATGGATTTGTTCGCTTTGCTCTTTTTGTTAAAGAAAACAAAATGAATAATCAAAATGTTGCTACTGTAATTTTCTTTGATACAACTATAACAAACTTTGTCGATTATTTTGATGATGTGGCCGCAAAAATTGTTATCTCATCCGGCAGCGATAAAGAAATGAAAGTGAAAACAATTGACCTGGACAGCTTTTCAACCGGTGACACAAAAATATCGTGTCAGGAACAATTGATTTATATTGAAGAAGAAAATACATTTTTTACTGTATATAAAGGATCTTTTCCAAATGATGATAGAATCGTTATTGCCTGGTATTTGGCTGCGGGACTTACAAACATTCCGGATGATGCGAAAGTGATAATAAATTCTATAGGAAAACCAAGATAAGGTAAGTTGGAAGGTTATTCCCCCTTTTCTAAAGGGGGTTTGGGGGATTTAATTCATAAAGAACCACCCCGCCCTAAAGGGCACCCCTCCTTGGTAAGGAGT
>JAOZNZ010000479.1 GCA_029933535.1 bacterium
CCAAAATTCTCAATGCGTTAAATAAAGCTACGGGAAAAGAATATTCTATGAAGGATTTATTTACTTATTAATATATCTAGTGTCATGTCAAGTTTGTAATGATATATAAGCAAACACAAATGTGGCTGCAAGCGAGGCACGAGCTTGTGGACTCCACCGGCTCGCTCCGCTCTCCGGCAGCTACATCCTTTTTGATAACTTTACAGCGTTGACATGACACTATCTATGCGCTCGTAAATTAAAGCGAATCATTGTATAATCGAAGAATTTAATTTACTTTTCTTCTTTCTTTAACATCTCAGTTATTTTTTTCTCCTGTATTATTTTCACTTAAATTATTATTTCATAACTAAAAAAGTTATCGCCGGTATCTTTTACTTTTAATGCCCAATTGCCGTCAGGATTTAATACACCCGATGGCGCGGCGCTCGAAATGTCAGTTGGAAAACTGTTATCAACTGTTACTATCCAAACTTTCCCGGCATTGGCGCGCATTCTCAGATTAGCTTCATGATATTGATAAACCACTTTCGACCAGTCATCGCCACCGCGTCCTCCGTTAACGGCATGGAAAATTATTTTCGCGCCTTTTTGTGAAAGTTGTTGGCTTACGTGAACGTCCGGCATCGGCGTGCAGTCAGGGTTTGCCCACATATCATTACAAATAATTCCGCCGATAGTAAGTTGATCATTCCATTTGAAAATTTTTATAGGAGTTGCGGCGAAATGATTTAATTCACCGACAGGGGGATTATCCCACGAGCCGCATCTTAAAATTTTGCTGTGAAAACCGAGATATTCGCCAGTTGGTTTATAAAAACGAAGTTGGTTATAACATTTTCCATCGTCTTCATAAAAACAGGTTCCAAGCGCGAGTCCTAAATCAGCTTTATTTGCGGAGTGCAAAATTTCCATCAAAGCGTTATCAACTTCTTTCTGGTCAAATTTATGAGTGTAACCAGAAAGGCAGCCTTCCGGAGTGAGCAAAATTTCTGCGTTTTCGCTTGCTGCTTGTTCGATAGCGACAAGTATATTATTTTTGTTAGTTGAAATATTATTACTAACTGCGATTTTTTTTCCTGCGATTTTAATTTTCATAATATAGCAACGCTAAAGATTTTAAATTATTATTTTATTAACGCCAAAGGCGCAAGAGGCGCAATAGGATTAAAACTAATAAAGAAAAAAAAATAATGTAATTTTTATTTAATTTCTTTTTGTGCCTTTCGCGCCTTTTGCGGTTCATTTTTTGCGCTTTTAAATTTTAACAAAAGGATAAATTATTAGCAACGAAGAAAACAACATATTGATATAATAGTGAAATTACTATATAATCTATTTAGTGCCTGGCCGAACACCTCTCAATTCGCATTTTTCGACCGTAGTACCGGCGATATTTCTTTTGGCACCATAGCACTTTAAATTCTTTAACCATGCCCCAAGGCATGAAAACAGAATTTAAAGCTCCCTGCCATCCAAAATAAACATCGTGCGAAAATAAGAGGTGTTCGGTCAGACACTATTTAGTAACCAACAATTAAACAGGAGAACACCAGTGAGATTTATATATTTATTTTTTGTTTTGCTAATGCTATTTATCTCTTTTTCGTCTTTAGCAAAAACAGAAAACCCGTTAGATGTTGTTAATAAAGAAGTTGCCTACCTTAATTATAACAAATCCGCAAAATTAGCTGAGCAAGTCAGATCAAAGTCAGAAGTCGGGAGCGATGAATGGCTTAAATCGACTTTAGCGTTAGCTATATCCCTCCATCAATGTCAGCCTGACGTAAAATCTGAAAAGAAACGCGCGGCGAAACTTTATCAGGAAATAATTGATAATTCAAAAAACAAACCTATTCAGGCAAAAGCAATGCTTCTTCTCGCACGATTTGCAAGTGAGCGGGATTATTTACATGACAAATCCGACAAAGCGAAATCGCGCGAACTTTATGGCCGGATAATTAAAGAGTGGCCTGGTTCTAAATTATCTGATGCGGCGGCGTTATTCAAAGCTCAACTTGATATTTATTCAACAAATAAAGCAGAAATTTTGGAAGGAATTAATTTCACACTTGACTGGATAAAAAAACGTCCAACCAATCTTTTTGCTTCGCTGCAATATCAACTTATTGCCAGAGCGTATTATCGTGATTTGAATGATCCGTTGAAATCGGTTGAATATGATTTAGAGGCGGAAAAAATTGGTTTACCGCCATTGACGCAGATGGATTATTTTTATTGGAATGTTGCTAATGTTGCGGAAATAGGCGGGCAAACAAACATTGCGGTAAAATATTATAAAAAAGTTATTACTGATGTTGTGAGTAGTGGATTTGCTTATGAATCACAAATACGTTTAAAAGAATTAGGCATTACGCCGCCGGAACTTGTTGATCCGTTTGCGGAAGCGGTTAAGTAGTTAATGGTTAATAGTTAATAGTGGAAAAATAAGAATTACATGAGTTGAAATCAAATTAAAACGTTTGAGGATTTGAAGTGCAGGAAAGCATTCAGAAAAACGAATAACGAATAACGAATAACGATTAATGAAAAAATTTATCAGCAAATATCTTGGAGCAGCAATACTTTCAGGAGTAATAATTTTAACAATTGCAACAGTTTTTCGTAATCATTTGGTTTATGAAGCGCCTGATGTAACAACAATAAATATTTGTCACTGGCAACTTGAAACAGGATTCCGCAAAGCGCTGCAAAAGTTAATAGATGAATACGAGAAGATTTATTTTAATAAGCATGGTAAAAAGATTAAAATCATACAACTTCCTATTGGCGAGAAAGGCTATACACTATATGTGAACACTACAATTATCGGCGGAACAGCGCCTGATATAATTGAGAAAGCCCATGCAAAGATTGCTGATGAGCCGGCTTATATCGCCAGATTTTTTGTACCGTTAAGCAGAGATTTAGCGGAACCGAATCCTTATAACGAGGGAACAGAATTTGAAGGAGTGCCCTGGCGGGAGACATTTTTTGATGGGTTGATAAGTTGTTACAACAGAACTTTACTTGACTATTACAAAGTCCCATTTTCGATGTTTACAATAAGGCTTTATTACAACAAAGACTTGTATAAGAAAATTATTGGAAAAGATGAGTTGCCTAAAACTTATGAAGAACTTCTTGAAGTTTGGTCAAAAATAAAAGAGTACGCGAGAAAAACAGGAAAACCTATAGTTCCCATTGCCGGAAGCAAGGTGCAAAGCGATATATTTGGATATAAATTCCTCCCGACATTTTTTTATACTCTAAATAGAAAATGTGATTACGATTTTAATGGTG
>JAOZNZ010000480.1 GCA_029933535.1 bacterium
ACATGGAAGTTCCGGGCGAATACATTCTGTAACAGTTTCTTCTTTTATGGAGATTAAGTCATCATTAAATTCCGCGGCGTAGATAATATTCCCTTTATCAAACCTGACAAAGTAAAAATATGATTTCCCATCATCATCGGTAAAAGCTCCTGCATCTATTTCACGGAAATCGTGCATTGGTTTTTTAACCTCCTGCGCGAAAGGTCCAAGTGGAGAATCGCTTACAGCTGCGATGAGATGTTCTTCAGCGGTAGGATACATATAAAACCTGCCATTTTTTTCGATGACTTCACCTGCCCAAAACCATTTTTCACCCCAAACATCATTTTTATGAAGTGCAAGCCCGTCAGGACCTGCGCCGCAAGGGCCATCCCAATTCACCAAGTCAGTAGATTTGTAAACCGGGATGCCGTTATTTGAAAACAGGTTTGAAGTGCAATACAAATAATAAATGCCGTGATGTTTTAGGACACAAGGGTCGGCGCAAGATGAAATAATGCCGTTTGAATTGTTGTAAGTTTTCATTTATGAAATCGTGGGTTAGCGATGAATATTAGTTCATGTCTATAATACCAAAACACGTGCGGAAACGCAATTCTAAACTTTTCGAGCGCCGTCTAATTGGGCGGCGCTCGAAAATGGTCAATCGACATAAATTGTCGATAAAAGCTTGCATTTGTCTTCGCTATCCCACCAGTCTTGTACCGATGGTTTGAAAAATTAAATAAAAATGGATTTCTTGCAATTTTTATGTCCCCCGACACAACCAGCATACGCCGGTCAAGAGGTCGGTGGGACATTTTCTCTTTTGCTTATTGAAACGTATTTTCCTATTAACTATTAACAAATAACTATCTTCATTATTCCAGGAAACTTTCAGATAATATTTGCTTCATTGTGCTTTCGGCAACACAAATAGAAGTATCGGCGGCGCCATAATAAACTTTAATATTACCATTATCATCAACAACAGCACCGCACGCAAAACACACATTTGGAATATCTCCAATCCGTTCATATTTGGTGCGTGGGGAAAGGATTGGCATCGAACCGCGTTTAATGACACGAGATGGATCATCGAGGTCAAGCAAAACAACACCGATTCTATAGATGGGTCCGCTCGTAGTCATCTTAACTCCATGATAAATTTCAAGCCAGCCTTCTTCAGTTTCAATAGGCGGAACTGAAGCGCCAATGCGATAATCGTCCCAATAACCATACCGTGGTGTCATAACTACTTCTGATTTTCCCCAATTTAAAAGGTCCGGGGAATAAGAAATCCAAATGCTTCCACGGTCAAGTCCTATAGGCCTGTCAAGCCTCACGTATAATCCGTTGATTTTTCTCGGGAAAAGCACGCCGTCTTTGTTGCCCGGCTCGGAGACAAAACCTAAGCGTTCATAGTTAACATAGTCATTAGTTTTTGCCAAAGCGATGCGTGATCCCCATTTGCCAACGGCTGCATACATAATATAACAGATGCCATCGATAAAGGTAGCCCGCGGATCTTCTATACCTCTTGATTCATATTTAGCAAATGGGCCGTCTTTAGCAGGCATCATGACAGGTTTTTCATCAATTTCAAAGCGCAATCCGTCCTGACTTCGAGCGAGAGCGAAGAATGAAAAACCCTGCTGACCTTCCACGCGTAAAAGAAGGAATATTCCATTTTCAGTTACGATGGGAGTACCGTTAAAAACAGTGTTTGCGCGAAAGGGCACATCTTCAATAACAATTGCAGGATTTCCTTCCCAACGAGTTAGAAGATCTTCACCGGTAAATTTTTCATCAGCCATTTAGAAATCCTCCTTGCTGAAGACACAAGTGTCAATTATTTCACGTATGGTTGTTGAACCCAGACAAATACAACTACTGGCAGCGTTATAAACAATTTGCAACTCATTTTCTTTTTGAATGAACGCTCCGGCGCAATATACGATGTTATTCTGATCACCAATTCTCTCATAATCTTCACGTGGTGAAAGAATAGGTATATTTGCGCGGCCGATAAGTTTAGTCGGATTTTTGCTGTCAAGCATAGCCACTCCAAGCCGGAACAGCGGCCCGGCAGAAGTTTTTTTGACACCATAATAAATCAGCAGCCAAAAATTATCGAATTTGATAGGCGGAGCTCCGGTTCCAACGCGTGCGGCATCCCAAAATCCACCCCGCGGTGACAAAATCACTTTGTTGCCGCCCCAATAAACCAAGTCGTCGCTGTAGCTTATCCAGATGCTTTTACCGCTGCCCGGTCGTTCAAGTCTTGCATATCGGCCGTTTATTTTTTCTGAGAAGAGAGCGCCGCCTTTTGTATCCGGCTCTGAGATCAAGCCATGATATTCGAGTTTCACGAAATCCGTAGTAGTAGCCATCCCTATACGAAATCCATGATCACCGCAAGCCATATACATGATATAATATTTACCATCCATGAACGTAATCCTTGCATCCATAACCCCCTCGCTTTCGTGAGGATTTTTAGAGCGTGAATTTCCATTGGCGCCAATGAGTGCTTTTTTTTCTACATGAAATTGTCCCTTGTCATCGCTGCGCGCAAGATGTATGGACTGATGTCCTGACAAATGCTGAACGGTAATCAGCAAAATGGGCTTTCCATCAAAAAAAGTTACACCGGCTGAACGCAGGTCGGCGGATCGAAATCCCAAGTCTTCCAATCTGATCAGGGGGTTACCCTCCCACCGATGGACAATATCTCTTCCTTCTTGTTTTCTTCTAAACATAATTAAATAAAAAATCTAAAGGTTAAAAGTCGAAAGTCAAAGGTCTTAAGGTACCACCCCACCTTATCGGGCATTCCTCCCCGAGGGAATACTCGGGATGTATCACCTAAAACGGGAGGGGAATTACAGTGTTATTCCCCCTTTTTTAAAGGGGGATTTGGGGGGATTTTAATTTTGGTCACGGGAAAAACTAAACATACGCCTGACTGTTCAGTATTCACAATGGTTTCCTCGCAATTTTTATGTCCACCGACACAAGGTCGGCGGGACATTTATTCTTTTCGAGTGTCCCTAATTAACATACAAATTCACTTAGCCAAAATATCTTGCGAATGGCGCAGGCCGCCACGCGCATTTTTCGTAAACTTTAATATGTTGTTTAGCTACAACTTTCCACGAAGTTTTATTTTTGATAAATTTCACAATATTTGAACTCAAAGATTCCCGGTATTTATCATCGCTCAGCAGCTTGATAGAATGAGATGCCAACTCTTCGTCTGACGCAGCCACAAGACCGCCCTGTGATTCTTCAATCCACTCCCGAAATGCTCTTAAATCC
>JAOZNZ010000481.1 GCA_029933535.1 bacterium
CGAGGAATTTCAATTGCAAATTTCCTTGACAAAAATGACATTGTATATTATAATATTCAGGTTCTAATGTTCTGTATTGCGAAAGGTTAAAAATTTTAACTCAATTAAAGAAGGTTCACATGAAAATTCTGAAAAAACTCGAAAGTTCTATTGTCACACTCATTGCAACATTGATGGTTTTTAGCGGTATAGCTTATGCCAATAAAAATAAGCCGAATATCATTTTGCTAATATCAGATGACACCGGTTGGGGCGATTTAGGCGTCTATGGCGGTGGAGAAGGCCGAGGGATGGCTACACCAAATCTTGACCGCATGGCAAACGAAGGAATGCAATTCTGGACTTTTTACGGACAGCCAAGCTGCACTCCGGGACGCGCAGCTATTCAAACCGGCCGGTATCCGAATCGCAGTGGAATGACTACTGTTGCGTTTCCCGGTCAGGGAGGCGGATTGCCCAAGGAAGAGTGGACATTGGCATCGGTGCTGAAGCAAGCTGGTTACGACACATTTTTTGTCGGGAAATGGCATTTAGGTGAGAATGATGAGTCACTGCCTATCAATCAGGGATACGATGAAATGAAAAACGTTACGCTTTATCATTTGAACAGTTATACCTATGCCGATCCCGCATGGAATCCGGATATGAGTGACAAAATGCGTGATTATTACAAGAAAGTTACTCAGGGCGAACTCGAAGGCAAGGCCGGTGGAAAGAGGCATGAAGTGAAAAAAATACTGGGTAAAGATATCCCCACAATAGATAAAACAACAGAAAAATACACACTTGATTACATTCGGAAACATGCCAAAAGTGACAAGCCATTTTTTATGAGTGTAAATTTCGCAAAGAATCACCAGCCAAATCTTCCCGCTCCGGAATTCAATCTCAAATCGAAGTCCAAAACCAAATATGCTGATTGTGTAGTGGAGCTGGATACACGAATTGGCAGGATTCTGGATGAGTTACGCAAGCTTGGTATTGAGTCGAATACATTTGTATTTTACACGGCTGATAATGGCGCCTGGCAGGATGTCTATCCCGATTCCGGTTACACTCCTTTCCGCGGCACTAAGGGAACTCTCCGCGAAGGCGGCAATCGCATGCCTGCAATCGCATGGTATCCGGGCAAAATAAAAGGCGGACAAAAAAATCATGAAATCGTGGGAACACTGGACTTAATGCCGACTTGTGCCAAATTAGCCGGGATAGAGCTGCCAAAAGTTGATCGTGCAGGCAAACCTATTATTTTTGATGGTTACGATATGTCACCGCTGCTATTCGGTAAAGGAAAATGGGACCGGGACACATGGTTTTATTTCTCTGAAGATGAGTTGTCCCCAGGTGCGGTTAGAGTTGGTCGGTTCAAAGGGGTTTACAACATTCGTGGTGACGATGGAGTTCAGACAGGCGGCTTAGCAGTTGACAGCAATCTTGGGTGGAAAGGTCCGAAAAAATATGTTGCAACAGTTCCGCAAGTTTTTGATTTATGGCAGGATCCACAGGAGCGCTACGACATTTTCATGAACAATTTCACTGAAAAGACCTGGGCGGTACCACAGTTTTCCATGGCAATTGAAAAGCTCATGAAGACTTATGTGAAGTATCCGCCACGCAAAAAGCAGAGTGAAACTTACGGTGGAGCAATAACACTTAGCCAATATGAGCGTTTCAAGAGTGTCAGGGATCAGCTTGAGAAACAAGGTTTTCAACTCGGTTATGGCGGGGTTGGGGTTGAACCGGACGATAAATAATCCGAATGCTTGAAAAGGGAAAATGTCCCGCCGACCTTGTGTCGGTGGACATAAAAATTGTAAGGAATTCATTGTGATACCGAGCAATCAGACGTATGCTTAGTTTTCCCGCGACCAAAATTAAAATCCCCCTGAATCCCACTCCCGATGGAATAACCGGGATGTTCCACTTTAAAAAAAGGGGGACTTGCACGGTCGCGGGGAAATTTAGTGAAAACATTGTTTTTTATTTAATTTTTCAAACCACCGGCACAAGACCGGTGGGATAGTGAAGCCAAATGCCAGCTTTTATCGATAAAATATTATAAATGAAATGAAATTGAATTTAAAATCCGTCATACTGATTCTTTCACTATTTTTGATTGCCTCTTGTGCTAATCAAATTAAAAAAAGCGATCCCCTTCCTTCATGGAACGAAGGAACTGCAAAATCAGAAATTATTAATTTTGTTAATACAGTAACAAAAAAAGATGATCCGATGTTCGTTGAAAAAGAACAACGGATCGCTACGTTCGATAATGATGGTACATTATGGGTAGAATATCCAATGTACACGCAATTTATTTTCGCTTTCGACCGTATTAAAAAACTTGCACCGAAACACCTGGAGTGGAAAACCAACCAGCCTTTCAAAGCTGTATTGGAAGGCGACATGAAAACCGTTGGAGCTTCGGGAATGAAAGGCGTTATGGAAATAATAATGGCAACCCATTCCGGCATGACCGCCGATGAGTTTGAAAAGACGGTATCAAACTGGCTTGCAACCAACAAGCAGTCCAAATTCAAACGTCTCTACACCGAGTGTGTTTATCAACCTCAACTTGAATTACTCGCCTACTTGCGCTCGAACGGGTTTAAAACCTTCATCGTCTCCGGAGGAGGTATTCAGTTCATGCGCCCTATGACCGAAAAAGTTTATGGTATTCCGCCTGAACAAGTCGTGGGTTCCAGCGTTGTCACAGAATTCCAAATCAAAGATGGGAAAACGGCACTAATTCGTATGCCGAAAATTGATTTTATTAATGATAAAGCAGGCAAACCTGTTGGAATATATGAACACATTGGTCGACGTCCTATACTGGCATTTGGTAACTCGGACGCTGATATGCAGATGATTCAATACACCAAAGCGGGTGACGGACTGCGATTAGGTTTGTTTGTTCATCATACCGATGCGGATCGAGAATATGCTTACGACAGAAAAAGCCATGTTGGAAAACTTGACAAGGTACTCGACATAGCCGCCGACAACGGCTGGATTATTGTAGATATGAAGAAAGATTGGAAAATGATTTTTCCTAAAAAATCAAAATAATTATTGCAGTACGATTTAGTGGGAGAACGATTAAATCATTTATTGACAAGACAATTAGTGACAAAACAATTAATTTCAAATAAATTATTAAGGTTTTAAAATAATTAATGAGTAACTTACTTGCCAACGCAAGAAAATCCAATTGTAATTTGAAAAATTACAATTTTCTCAGCCATGCCTGCAAATAATCAAGAATCGGCATGGCAAAGTGGTTAATAAGATTTATTGCAG
>JAOZNZ010000482.1 GCA_029933535.1 bacterium
TAATCGAAAAAATTGTAATTAATAACGTAATAATTATTTTATGATTTTTCATTTTTATGATAGTGTATAATATTCTTTGTCTTAAATGATGAACGCGAGTACGGCGTTACTTCGTTGCTGCCAAATGCTTTGATTTTTAATTTGTCACTAAGACACAAAGGCACTAAGAATATTGGGGATCCGGCGTATGCCCGGACAATACTTAAAACAATAAAAGAGTTTAATTCCGTATGTTTTCTTATGTTCCTTATCCGCGAGCGCCTTCAGCCTCGGGACAAGTTGTGGTAAAAATATATTTTAATGCTAAAAACCTATTATACCAAAATCAACGTTTTAGTTCCATATATTTTTTCGTATATTTTGTCAAAAATCATTTGTAAAGCGGAGAGATATCCGAAATGTCATTATCCGAACATTTCTAAAACACGTTAATAAGCGAACTTATTTCATTTGGCATAAATATTGTTACTATAAAACAAAATCATAATTATTTTTTCAAAATGGAAAACAATTACATGAACCAATTTAATCTGTCTATAATTTTTACAAAACAAATCTTCTTTTTCGTAGTGTTGTGTTCATTGACACTGTCTGTTATGGCACAAAACGGGATTAAAAAACCACAAATAAAAAATATCAAACATATTTCTACCACTAATGGCGGAATATTAGAATCGGTTCCTGCCACAAATTCTATCACACCATTTTCCTGGCCGTTGCCGTCTTACATCGAAGCACAAAATTTATTTTCTTCCGGCAATCCTGAACGAGCAATTCAACTTTTACAAGAAGAAATGAGCGGGATTTTCCCTTTCGGTTTTTCGGCAACAAACGGTTATAAAATATATTTCTACTATTACAAATTGTTGGGGGATGCTTATTCCAAAGCAGATAAACCTGTTGGAGCAATAGACGCTTACCGCTTGGCACTTAACCCTGTTCCGTATTCCACAATTACAAATTCACCAATTCCATACGCGAAATGTCTTCAGTCTCTTGCTTTGCAATTTCGTAAAATTGGTCGATTGACCGATGCGGGTGATGTTTTGTTTGCTGCGAGCGGGCTTGTTGATAATGAAAAAACTACATCGGACATTTTTTTTACGCGATGTCTCCAATCGGCAAGAATTCTTGACATAAAAGATGCCGCAAAAGAAGCGGAAAAATGTGTTGAAATCGATCCGGACTATAATACAAAAGCATTTCACTTCATTGCTCTTAAAGAATTTGCCAATGAAAATTACAGAGAAGCTATTGATTATTGGTTACTTGGTTTAAACGGAATGCCTATTGAAAAAGTTGAAGAGTATCTTAATACCTCACTTATGTTTTGGAGAAAAATAAATGATGATCAAATTTATCAATTATATGATATTTTAACTTCATTATTGACACGCGCGGACCCCAAACACTCAAAGGCGATAGAAAGGATATTGAAAGAAAGAATTAAATTACAGAAACTGTATCCTGAATATTTTGAATCTGACAATCCTGCTGAATTATTGGAACAAAACGCCGCTTTTTCAAGAATTTTTAGTGAAATAAGTTCAGGCGATATGGATAACATAACCGCAAAAACAAATCCGGTTTTCTCTATCGAAAGCTGTCTTATAGAAACTAATGCTTATGACCGCCAAATTAATATAATCCTAAATAATATCTCCAGGTTAAAAAAACACGATTCGATTAATGCTAAACGCTCAGATAAAGCAAACGAAATTATAGATAAGTTATTGCTTGAACAGCATATTTCAACTAACAAAACAATTAAAATTGACGGCTGGAATTTGTGGTTTAAAATTAATCTCTTGCGCGTGATTCTTGAAAAAGAAAAACGAATGACCTCAAACAAAACGCGCGCTGTCGCTGGTCAATGCGAGACAAACTGCATGAACATGCTTTCAAATGGCGGCGCTGGAAGCGGCGATCCGCGCGATGTGGTTCGTTTGTATTTGGAGAAATTCAACCGGCTTTTGCGTCATCAAAAAAAAGATGCCGCGTTTCAAGTCCTCAATGACGTAAATTCACTTGCTGAAAATTCTGAAATTATACCCAAAGCAAAGCTTGCTATAAGTTCTATAGGCGAAACTAATGTGCAAGTTTCCTTACAAAATTACAATGAAATAATTAATATGCCTTCAGCTTATCCAGCCGGTGAAATGTGGAAAAACATAGCAGATGCTTATTTCCAACTTTCAGAATTTGAAACTGTTTTAAAGAAAAAACAAGAATATTTTAATAAAGCGATAGATTATCTTTTTGCCGGACTTGAGAAAGCGGTAGTAAATTACTCACATTCAAGAGAGAAGTTTACAAGTGACAGATGGAGTCTCAAATCAGATGTTATTTTATCAAAAATTACGGAGCTTGAAAAAGCCGGGAAACTTAATCGAGATAATTACGAAAAACTAAAACAGTTTTTTGATAAATATGGAGTTTGTATTCCCGCTAAAGACAGTCAGGCGGCAATTATTAAAGAAATAATATTTCGTAGGAATGAATTAAATAAAGAAAGGGAAAATGAAATTGAACTTGAAATAATTTGTGATACTTCACCTTGGAGAATAAGTGACCAAGTCTGGCTATGGTCAGATATTTTAAATGAACCTGAGCTTATGAAGCAGACTGATGAAAATAACTTTATAACAACAATAATTGTGCCGAAAAATGTTTTTGTTGTGAATGTTATGTTTTATAAATCCCGTGAAGAAATACCGGAAAAACCAAATACATACTTTTGCGATAAAGTTAAAATCCCTTACAATGCCACAGATAAAATTACAGTAAAAAAGAAAACAAGAAGAGATTTTCAATCTACAATTATTGTCGAATGTAAAACACGAAAAATAACGTTAAATACAAATGTTTTTATAATAGGGAATATTGATAAACTTGGTAAATGGGAAAAAGTGATTCAAATGTCCGATGACGGTAAAACTTTTAATGATAAAAAAGCAAACGATAAAATATTCACGTATGTTTTTACGGTAAAACCTGAAACAAGAAAGTTAGAATATCTGTTTTTAAATGGCAATTCAGGCGAATGGGGACAAGGAACACCTGAATATCGCAGGACTTTTATAATTCCTGACTCGACAGTAGTTACAAATATAATTAACAATCAATATGGGAAAAAGATACGATAGTAAGTCGCATTTCCAAATGCGACATATTAACTGTACTTTGAGAACTTCTAATCGATAAAAAGGAACAAAATGAAAAAAATAATTCCAATAATTACAATGACAGTGTTTTTAATTTCCTGCGGGAAAAAATCCGAAG
>JAOZNZ010000483.1 GCA_029933535.1 bacterium
TTCTTCCACGAGCACTCACTCTGTGAGTCTCGGGACAAGTTGTTGAATATTGAATATTAAATCCGGAGTAATGGAGTAATGGCAATCCTTGTCATTTAAGTCCTTAATGTCTTTAAAGTCTTTATTATTAATTACCGAACCACGAACTACCAACACCGAACAAAACACAGATTATTAATTGCTATAATATCAATAAGGAATAAACTAACACTATAAATTAGTTTTTTACTGAAAACTAATTTTCTCAATTCTATGACCAATAACGATAAATTTAAAGTCGAAGGCGGAAACAAATTGTCAGGTACAATTTGCCCGTCAGGTAATAAAAACGAAGCACTTCCCGTTCTGGCGGCGTGTATGATGACAGAAGAAAATATCACTCTGTCCAATGTGCCGCTTATTGGTGATGTGCTTGTTATGGCTGATATTCTGCGTGGACTTGGTGTGAAAGTTTTGCATGACGAAAATGATGATCATATTTGGAATGTTTGCGCTGAAAATATCGATGCTGAAGATTTGGACACTTCTCTGTTTCCGAAACTTCGTGCCTCAATTACTCTCGTTGCTCCTTTACTTTATAGATGCGGAAAAGCTAAAATGCCAATCCCGGGGGGGGATAAAATAGGTAAACGGAGAATCGATACTCATCTGATCGCTCTGCAGGAAATGGGTGTTGATGTTTATGAAGAAGAACAGGCGTACATGCTTATCTGCAAAAACGGACTCATTGCCGCAGATATTCTCCTCGATGAAGCCAGCGTTACGGGAACAGAAAATATCGTTATGGCTGCCGTATGTGCACATGGTACATCAACAATTTATAATGCTGCCTGTGAACCGCATGTTCAGCAATTGTGTCATCTTCTAAATGCTATGGGAGCAAAAATTTCCGGTATCGGAAGCAATCGTATTATTATTGAAGGTGTATCAAATCTTGGCGGCGCAAAACACGCGATCCAATCCGATTACATTGAAGCCGGAAGCTTTATCGGACTTGCCGCTGCAACGTCAAGCGACATTACTATCGAAAATGTTTTACGGCCGCCTATGCGGATGATTGAAAAAGCTTATGCTAAACTTGGTGTGGAACTTGAATGGCATGGAGATAAAATAGTTGTTAATTCAAAACAATCAAAAAAAATTATTAACGATTATCTCGGCGCTATACCTAAACTTGAAAGCGCTACATGGCCCGGACTTCCCGCGGATATTTTGAGCATTCTGCTTATTACAGCAACACAGTGCGACGGTACAATCCTTCTTCACGAAAAACTTTTCGAAAGTAGATTGTTTTTCGTCGATAGATTACGCGGCATGGGCGCCAGAATCGTTCTTTGTGACCCGCATCGCGCTATGGTTGTCGGACCGGCAAAACTTCACGCTGAACATGTTACAAGTCCGGATATTCGTGCAGGTGTTGCTTTGCTTATCGCAGCGATGTGTGCTGAGGGAACAAGTTTGATTGATAATGTTTATATGATTGATCGCGGCTATGAAAATCTGGACTTACGCCTTAATTCCATCGGCGCGAAAATCGAAAGAATGCCGTGCCGGTATTAACTAACTTGCAGGCACGGCTGAGGAAATTTGCTTCTTCGCAGCAAATTTATTTTCCGTATGTTTGCATACAAATTAATTGCCGGGCAAATGTACTAAATCAAATTTTTGGGATACACTAAATTCTTTTTCCGTGTATGATCGTGGGAATACACGTTACTTCGTTAGCCGTGTGTTCCGTGGTTGAAGAATATTTTAAACAAGAGAGCTTTTGCTTATGAAACTTTTAGCATTTATATTTTTATTTTCAACGTTTTCTCTTTTGGCAGAACCTGCTTTTTACGAAGGATTTTCTAATACTAAATTAGATAAAATAGTTACTAAACATAGAATGGCACCTTCTATTCCTTTACGAAATGTCGGGTTGAATTACAAGAACTTTGCAGTCTTAAAGACAACAGGCGATGCGTTAAAGATTATGGATGGAAAATTCACAACCTTAAACTTTAAAGAACATGAAAGCAGAAAATTAAACGAAAACCCGCAATCAATTTGGGTTAGCTTTCTCGTTAAAATGGCTGGAATCTATGATAAAAACTATTCCGCTTCTTTTACTTTGTGCGGTGAAACAAAAACTAATTCAATTATAATAGACCTCCACAGAAAATCTGAAAAAGATATCACAGATTTTAATAAGAAAATTATTCGTAAAGAAACAATCCTTGTCGTAATTAATATTAAGTCGGATCAATTAAGTGAAAAAGCTAAGATATTATTTAATCCGAAATTAAATGATATCTCTTCAAATCTATATAACGCCGAATGTATTCTAGAAAAAAATCTCAATAAAATTGAAAAATATCACGCCGTCTCTCTTTACGCCAAAGGAGCTGATGTGATCTTTGATGAAATAAGATGCGGTACTACTGCTGATGACGTTTTACCTGTCGAAGAACGTAAAGAACTGACTGAAGAAGAATTGCTGGGAACTGTCGCTGACAGCATTACGGTTGAATCTGCCGACATAAAATCAGAAACTTTTACTGTCAGCAATTCTTTCATGGAATCCATCGTGATTATCAAAGGCGGGAAATCGGTTGGAACAGGATTCGTTGCAAAAAGCGGCACCAACAAATATATTTACACGAATGTCCATGTCCTTATGGGTAACAATAAAATGAGATTTACTAACAAAGACGGCAAAAAAATTAAACCCCTTTCTATTGAAACAACTGCCGGACGCGATATTGTCAGACTCAAAATTAAAGGGGAAAATATTAAGGCTCTGAATATCGCAAAGCCGCCTGCTAATGATACTCCTATCGCTGTCTGCGGTAATTCAGGCGGCTCAGGTGTCATTAGAACTCTTTACGGCAAAGTAATCGGTGTTGGTCCTGAAAAAGTTGAAACAAATGCTAAATTTATAAGCGGCAACAGCGGCAGCCCGATACTTCTTCAAAATGGTAATGCTATTGGTATTGCCGCTTATGTTCAGCAAGCCAATGTAAATTGGGTCAATACCAATACACCTTTCACTGTTACAAGACGTTTCGCGTATAGAATTGATAATATTGAAAAATGGAAAAATATTTCCCCGCGAACTTTTGTTAAAGAATCTAAAATCCTTGCCGAACGAGATGAAAAACTTGAATCGCTGATAAGTGTCCTAAACGTCTGGGCAAATAATCCCTATTGGAATAGAATTCAAATTAATGATGAACTTCCAAGAGCTATGACTTTATGGATTGACAACCAAAATGAATGGGTTGAACATAAT
>JAOZNZ010000484.1 GCA_029933535.1 bacterium
GGAAGAGAAACGCTAACGAGTAAAAAAGTAGCAGTAATCGCCGACCGGCCATATTTTTTCACAAACACCATTAGAAAGCCGAATCCTATAAGAAGCATAGCCATTATATGGATTGCTCGAACGTATTGTTGAACTTCAATAACTGACAGTAAATCTTCACTCATTTTTGTTTTTCCTTATTTTGATTAATAAATTTTCAGCATAAAAAAAATATTATATGCTGTTAGTAATGGTTAACATAATAACAGAATAGGTGTTTTTTGTAAAATGAGTTATTATTTTACATTAGAGTAGGCAGCTTCCAGCTTAATTTCAATCCCAATTCCGGCGACTAATGTTAAACGCGAAGACTAAACAAATACAAATGTAGCTGCCATCGAGAGTAGCGAGATGGTGGTTTTCAATGTAACAATAGTGTTGGTGTATTTTTTTGAGAAAATAATTTTTGCATAAATACACGCTGAAGCGTGGACTCCAACAAGAATAGTCGACGGAACCGGGTCAAGCTGGAAGCTTGACTTACTTTCCCATAATCAATTCAAGCAATTCCTCTGAAAGACAATTTATTGCTTCACTGGTCGCCATTGCTGAAGTGTCTAAAATCAAAGATCCTTTTGCTTCGCCTTGCATGCGCAGAAATCTTGACCAATTGAACATATTTTCATTCACAAGTTCCGGCTGATTTCTTATGCGGGTAAGCCGTTCCGTCATTACTTTATCGGGAACAGAAATAACAACGATTCTATAATTTTTAATGCCGAATTTTTTACAAGCGTTAATTGCAAAATCTAAATTATACTGTCCTTCAAAAATTATCACCTGCGGGATGAAAGTATCTTTCGTAAAACGTTCTACCCACCGGTGTGTTGCACTTTCCTGCCATTTTTCTCCTGAACCAAAGTCGCGTTCCATTTCTTCAAACGAAGGAACGCCGATAGTGTCAAATTTAAAATATCCCAAACGGTTGTGCGAGATTACTTTTTCCATTTTTTCAACAAGATAAGTTTTACCGGCGCCGGAAGCGCCTGTAATAAATAGAATTACGGGATGTTTATTAACAAGATTTAGAGAATCCAGTTTCTTTAAAAGTTTATCTGTTGAATTTTGCATTAGTAATTCGTTTTATTGTTTTGATATTAATCATGAACGTGAGTACAGTGTTACTTCGTTGTTGACAAATATATTCTTTTGGTTAAAGAAATTAAAATATAAAAAATTAGACAGAATCATTAAATGACAGAATCATTAAGAAAAGAAATAAAGTGACCATATTATATTAATAATAATAATTGTATTTGTATTTAAATGATTCTGTCTCAAAAAAAATAATTGAGTCATTTTTTGTTGGTTTCATTCAACAAATACTGTTGATTGCGCCGCTGAATCCTTTACGAGCAGCCCCTAATTACACTATTCCAACACGCAGTCTTTTTTTGTTGTTTGGCAGCTATTTTCTGTGTATTCATGAAACTCAATTTTTACACCATCAGGATCTGTTGCCCAGAACTGCCAACTATTATCAGCGCCCATAATTTTGTCAGTTACTTCATAACCTTCGGCTGTAATTTGTTTTATCATTTTATCCATATCTGTTGTTTCAAAACATATATGCTGCAAAGGAGGAACGGCGTTAAGGTCTATTGCATTGTTTTTGAAAACTTCGATATAAGATTTTTCTGAAATTTGCAGGTAGAAACCAATGATTTTATCGTTTTGGATAAAATTAAAAACTTTTTTAAGTTTTAAAGCCCGGCAATAAAATTTTTCTGTTATCGCAAGGTCTTTTGAAAAAATACAGATGTGAGCAAGTTGTTTAATCATTTTGTTATCCTTTAATCTTTAATTAGCCACACAGATTCCTTACAATTTTTATGTCCACCGACACAAGGTCGGAGGGACATTTACTCTAATTAATGTCTGAACGTCAGTAGCACGTTATTTCACTGGCGCCGCGATTTCACCGACACCGTCCAAAATATAATCAGGGCGATAAGCAAATTTCCCCATTTCTTCACGAGTTGTTACTCCGCTTAACACAAGCGTGGTTGTAATTTCAGCTTCTACACCGGCGAGGATATCTGTATCCATTCTGTCACCGATAATCACTGTTTCTTCCCTTTTACACCCCAGTCTTTTTAAGGCATGTCGCATCATCAGGGGATTGGGTTTGCCAACAAAATACGCTTTTGAATTTGTTGCGAGTTCAATTGGCGCCATAAGTGCTCCTGTGGCGGGAATAATTCCTTTTTCTGTTGGACCTGTCAGATCGGGATTTGTACCGATTAATTTTGCACCTGCCATTACCAAATTCACAGCATGTTCGAGTTTTTCGTAATTATATCCACTTGATTCACTGACAACAACATAGTCAGGATTTGAATCATTCATAGAAAAACCGGCGTTGTAAAGCGCGTTCAAAATGCCCGCTTCGCCGATTACATAAACTGTTCCGCCCGGGCATTGCTGAGCGAGGAAAGTTGCTGTAGCGAGAGCGCTGGTATAGAAATGTTCTTCAGAAATATCCAAACCGAGGCGCAATAATTTTTCGTGGAGTTCGCGCGGAGTTTTAGCGCTGCTGTTAGTGAGAAACAAGAATTTTTTTTCATTGGTTTTCAGCCATTCAACAAATTCGTGAACACCGGGAAGTAATTTATTACCGTGATAAATTACTCCGTCCATATCGCAAATAAAAGCTTTTTTGTTTTGTAAATTTTGCATAATAACATCCCCGCCCTTTGGGCACCCCTCCTTGGTAAGGAGGGGAATTAAAAGTCGAAAGTCATAACACACCCCGTTGTTTCCCCGGCATACGCGGGGCACGCGCGCCACCCCTTCCCGATGCTTCGACCGGGACGTTCCGCTCAAGAGGGGATTTTATCCATCCAACTAAGTAACTGTTCAACCATCAATCCACCAATCCATAAAACTCCCCTCCTGTTTTAGGAGGGGTGCCCGATAGGGCGGGGTGGTAATCCATCATGAACGCGCAGTAGCGCGTTACTTCGTTGCCATCGACATTTTCCCTGCTTTTTCCGCGTATTCATGAAAAAGTTTAAGGTATATTTTGTAATTTTCATAAGAAACACCCGGTGGAGTTTGATGGTCACAGCTAATTAAAAATCCGCCTTTGGCAGCCGTTGGAAGCAGCCGTTCAAATTCAGTTCTCATTGCCGCTTCACCATGCGGCATGGTCATTTTATCAAATTGTCCTATGAATAGCATTTTGGGATGATCTTCTCTTAATTTTGAGATGTCAACGCCTGCCTGACGTT
>JAOZNZ010000485.1 GCA_029933535.1 bacterium
CTCGTTGAGGCCGGTAGTTATAAATTCCTTTTCTCGAAAAGGAATTTCTTCAGAGCTCACAGCCCCTTGCCTGCCCCGAGCTTTGCCTCGGGGAAAGTACCGGCGCGACACTCGACAAGGCTAATCTGAGTACTGAATACTGGATACTGGATACTGAACACTAAATACTAATAAAGACCTCTGCGTCCTCTGCGATCTCTGCGTTAAAATGAAAATCCGTGCCTGCCCCGTCGAAGATCCCGGCCCTAGGAGGCATCGGGGAGACTCGCTGTAAGCGATGTGCTCATGGGTAATCTGTGCACCAATAACTGATCACGATCACCCTTGCCCGGCGAATGCCGGGTTCAACTCTCCAATTCTTTGTTAGTTGTCTGATTGGTTGGTTGATTAGAAGGCAACGCCGTTGTTTCGCCATCGTTGTCTTTTTAGTAAGCCGCGCGCAATTGTGATTCACCACTCGAAAAGGGTTAGCCGATACAGATTGTCGATGGGTGCTATCCAAAAAAGATTTTCAAAAAATGATTGTACCAACAGATTAAAAGCAAAAAAATAAAGAGTGAAGCAGAAATCTTTAAACTAATAAAAAAAGGAGGTCTAACAAAGAAAATATTCAATCACCGCTAAAGCGGGACAAGTATTCAACAAAAAATGTTGAATGAAGAAGTTAAGAACACACCCCGGCGCTTCACCAGCATACGCGGGGCACGCGCGCCACCCCTTCCCGATGCTTCGTCCGGGACATTATGCTCAAGAGGGGATTAGTAAAAATTAACCTTTAAACAAAGGAAAAAACGATGAAAAAATTAACTCTAATGATACTTACTTTATGTATTTGCGCTGCTTCTGCGCTATTCGCTGCCGACGGCTCGTGGAGCGCTTCGGCAAGCGGCAACTGGTCTGACGGCGGAAACTGGAATGGTGGAACTATTGCTGACGGCGCCGGTTCTACCGCGTATTTTACTAATGATGTTACTTACAACGTTACTGTTGACACGCCAAGAACTATTGGAAAAATAGTGTCCGAAAATATTCTGCATCAGTTCTTCCCTCAACTTAGCGGCGGCCCGATTATTCTTTCAGGGACTCCTGAAATAAATGTTGCTGATATTCCCGCTGACAACAATTTTCATGCCGCAATTTGGACTAAACTTGCCGGTACTGAAGGTTTTACTAAAACCGGTGGAGGAATCCTGGCGCTTGCGTGGGCAGACAATACTATCTCCGGAACGATAACGGTCGCGGAAGGTATTTTAGACCTATATAACACCGCTAACGGACATATACCGAACATTACTTCTATAGTTGTAAACAGCGGCGCACAGCTTCGTATACAATATGATCAACCTATAGTTCAAAATGCGTTAGTTTTATCAGGTGTTGGTGTGAATGGACATAACGGCAATTATTGCGGCGCGCTTTACCAGGGCGGGCCTAATAAAACTACTATTGTTTCTAACACTGTTACAGTGCTGACTGCCGACACAAGAATTGGTGGTTATTGCAGTGGCGCTAATAATTTATACAAGTTAAATGGAGTAATTTCAGGTCCCGGCGGTGCCAGCTTTTTTGCCGGTGGAGGAGCAACTGATCACAAATGGACTTTCGAAATTGCAGGATCTAATACTTATGAAGGAATGACTATCCTTTACGCTAATTTTGGCGCGGCGGCGGAAATGAGACTCATGGGTCCGCAGCGTCTGCCGGAAACAACCCTCCAGATGCAGTGCACCTGGAATGCAGATGCCCCTTGTACATTAGACCTTAACGGACAATCGCAAACGGTTCCAAGTCTTGAAATGTACGGCGCTTACACAAAAATTGTTGAAGACTCTTCGGTCGGTGGAAATGGCGTTATAACAGTTAACGGCACCGGCGAGAATAGTTTGATTACCGCGGGAACTCTCCTGCTCGAGGGCGGAAAAGTTGACCATGTGGATACTTATTGTTCTATCAGGGCCGGCACTACTGTGTCTATTACCGGTGGTACCTTGCGCTGTACACTGGAAACGATGATTGCAAGGCTCGTTTCCGGAAATAGCGTTGTGAATGTTAGTGATTCAGGCATCCTCGACACCTGGGTTCTTCGTTTTAATGATTGGGGCAACGCTACTGTAAATTTAATTACAGGCGGACTTATCAGAACCGCTCAAATTTACCATTTTGCTGAAAGTGGCGCAGGACCATTTTTAAGCACTTTTAATTTTAATGGAGGAACTTTGTCGGATGCCGGTTGGCCTGCGCGCGACTCCTTTATTCCTAACGGCAGCAACGATTATATTGTCCAGGCAGGCGGCGCAAATATTGAAATTACAGGCGATAAATCAATTGACGATGTTCTTCAGCATGATGCTGTTCTCGGCGGAACACCTGACGGTGGACTCACAAAACTTGGCGCAGGAACTCTTATTATCAGCAATACTTGTACTTACACGGGACCTACTTCTGTTGAAACAGGAAAACTGGTCGTTAATGGCGATATTTCCACAAGCAGCGGAATTACTCTTGCAAGCGGAGCAACCATCGGCGGAGAAGGAACACTTGGCGATTTGACGGTTTCGACCGGCGCAACTGTTGCTCCCGGAAAAAGCATTGGTACGCTGACTTCAGGCAATGTTACAATTGAAGCGGGAAGCAAATACCATTGGGAAGTAGGCGGTGGAAACGCTGACCTACTTATTGCAACATCACTTATACTTCCGGGTACGGCAAACAGCGTTACTGTAAATGTTAGTACTGTAGGTGGAGTTGCTTTCACCGAAACAAATAAATTATTTGAAACTGGTGGCATTACAGGCACTCCGGAAACTGCAATCGTTTTATCAGGCTCGGGAATCGACTTGGCAAGCATTGTTGTTGACGGTAATGATGTTTTGATAACCGGAGTTGTTCCGGAACCTGCAACGATTGGATTGCTTGCAATACTCAGTTTAGCATTCCTACGCAGGAAGTAATGTATGGAGTGCAGTAATAAAGACTCGCGCAAAAAATAGCAGCTCTGGCGAGTCATTTACTACGACTGTTGCAAAGCAACAGAATATTCGCAACGAATGATTATAAAATACAAAAAATCTTTATCGTTGCACTCCATAGTGGATTAGTGGAGTTCCAATAATCCAACAATTCGGTATTCCAATAGACCAATCTTTCTGCTGGGTTTAAAAAAGCAGTGGCAACGATTTTCGCCGCCGCTGTTTTATAAAAATTTTAAAAAGTACATTATGAAAAAAAACAAAATTATTCTGTTACTATTTTTTTCTGCCGCTGTTTTAT
>JAOZNZ010000043.1 GCA_029933535.1 bacterium
CGGTAATTTTCTTTAGGTTTCGCTACGCCTTGCATATTAGATTGCCCTGCTAAAATCCAGATATCGCCGACAAGGATATTGTTATAAATTTTTTTTAAATTTTCTTTTGGATTTGATAAAATAATTTTGTACGGTCCGCCAACCGGAATATCCTGAATTAAAACATATTTATTTTTCTTAATTTTATCGTCAACATTAATTGATTTCTCATAAATAATTTTGCCCCCGGCGATTTTTATGGATATATCAATTTTTCCTGATTGAAGCGAAGAATCATCTAATAATACTTGGCAGTTTCCCGTTGAATCACAATCGCGTTGAATAACCTGATAATCTTGTTTCAATACAGGGATCGGTGAATTCAAAGCAGAAGTAATGGATGAAGCAACTTGTTTTCCGAGTTGTTCATAACCAAGTTCGGAGAAATGGTAACCATCGTTTGAGAGCCATTTTTTGAGGTTAGGCAGGGCACAATTGTACAAATTATCAATTTGCACATTTTCATTTTTCATTAATTTAACCGCTTCTTCATTATTTTTGAGCAGTAATTTTTTTGTCGGTTCGTCATAATAAGTGAAAGGGGTAGTGGTAGTCCAAATCAACTTAGCGCCAGTTTTTTTCAGGGAAGCAAGAATTTTCTTTAAATTATTTATGTATTCATCGGTTGTATGTCTGAATTTAACTTCTTTAATGTTTATATTCGGCAAGTCTTTTTCCAAGACCATTTTACCGTGATACATATAATGAGTGTCCCAAATTCCGAAATTAAAATGAATAACATCCCATTTCTTATTGCCAATCCATTTTTCAATGTTTCTCGCGCCGAATCCCGAATGTTCACAGTTGACTTCCGGCCGAAAAACATTTGCTTTGCCTTCAAGTAATTTTCTTACCGGCAGAGTGTATCCTATAGAAATAGAGTCACCTATAATCAGGACATTAGGCAGATTGGGATTGTCTATCGGATTCGCCATCGGATTTTGCAAGTAAGGCGGGAGTTTTTTAGCTGCCGTTTTTTTCTCACATTGAGCAGATGAATTTAAGAAAGATAGCGCCATTATTAATACGAGTTTGGAAATTATATCTTTGTGGCATTTCATTTGTATTTGTCTTTTTTATTGGTTATTTTAATATCTGATAGTCAATTTCTTCCAAATTCAGCTTTTTAAATATTTCGCTCCAGCGCTGTTTCATGTCCGGTAAATAATAAAAAGGAACATATCCTAATTTCAGGTAAATCTTAATCGCAGGAAGGCGAAAATCATCGGTTAATAAATATATTTCACGATAATCTAATTCCAGGAATGTTTTTGTTACAGCCGCGCATACTATGCGGCCCAGGCCTTTTCCGCAATGAGAAGGATTGACTGCGACCCAGCCCAGTTCACCTCCATTTGGAAAGTATTTTGTTGGATTGTTTGATCCCACGGCTGTTCCCACAATTTCAGAGCTTTCAATATGTTCAATAAAGAAGAGTCCATTAGGAATGACTTTTTCAATAACTGAATTAAAATTATCGTTGTTCCATTCGTTAAAACCTGCCGATTTCATCAAATTGATATAAGATTCTTTATCTTCACTTTGAAAGTTTCTCAGCAAATAACCATCCGGGAGGTTCAATTGTAATGAACTTTCGAAACGACCCGGTTGCAAAGTCATTATTAATTGTTTGGCCATCGTATTATTTAGTCAGTTATTTAGTTATCCAATTACAAGGATAAGTTACGTAAATGTGTTTTACCCTGTCACGAATAGTGAATACTTGTCGGGCTCCTGCACGAAGGTACGCGAAATCACCTGCCTGGAATTTTTCAACAACACCATCTGAATTTATCTCTATTTCGCCTTCAAGAATATACAGAACATCATCAACGGGAGCCTTTTCTACAACTATTACTGACGCAAACAATTCATGAACACCACACGACATTTTTGTATCTCCGGCAGCAGGAAAAATTTCCGCAATGTTTGAACCGCCCCATGTTCCGTCCGGTATTTTGTTTAAAACGATTGATTTTTTTGATATTTTTTTAATACTCATTTAATTCTCCTTTTATTTTATATCGAGTTGCAACTCCATATTTAGTAAATTCATCACATGCGTAGCCCTGCCACTTAGGGTCAAGACCGATTGATTCATTATCTACATAGTATCCTGCAATAAATCCTCCTCGCCCGTGCCACAATTTATCGATCATTTCTCTTGCTTTACTCCGGATAATATTTTCGTCAAGCAGTTGTAAAGTCTTCTGTATATCAACAGGGCACCAGAAAGTAATTTTTCCTCTTTGCTGATGAGAGGCAAGTATGTCTAAACCGTGCAGGTCAGGCTGGTCGAACTGCAAAACATCAATTCCCGCTTCCATCAGTCCGGGAACAATGGCTTCGATTTTACCGCACGAATGCATGAATACCTTAATTCCGAGGTCATGAGCTATGCCGCATAGTTTGACGAAGCGCGGAAAGAATTCTTTTCGCCACATGTCGGGACTAATGAGTGTCTGGCACTGTGTTCCCCAATCTTCGAGGAACATGACACCGTCAACACCGGCGGCAGCATAATTACGGATCATGTATTCCACCATATTGTCAATACGGTCGTGCAGTTTGTGCATACGATCAGCTTCCAAGACCAGATCCATTAGATACTGATCGAGTTTCCTCATTTTGCGGGCGATATTGAACGCGAAACCGGGTATTTGTCCTAATAACCATTTATCAGGAACTTGTGTGCGCAGGTTAGATACGCATGCGTAATCTTCAGATTGGGAGTAGTCGGGAAGTTGGTATGAATCAATGGCAGAGATATCTTCCAGTACGCCCATTACGACTTCGCCTTTAGACGTGGCGTCAATACGTCTCCAGGTATTGCCCCATTCATCTGTACGTTCCCATTGATCGCCACCTGTTTCTTTCCAATCAGTTGCGTGTGTTTTAGCGCTGCAAAAAGCATCGCGCATATCTGAGTCGCCGTATGTTCTGGCGATTCTCTCTGGTCCTGAATATTCAATAGTCCGACGAATTATTTCTCTTGATGTCATTTTACTCATTTTCTCTATGTTGTTGGTAAGTCTCCCTTTTTTAAAGGGAGTACTCCACGTTAGTGGTGGGAGGGATTTAAAATCCCCCTTACCCCCTTTATTAAAGGGGGAATCAATTAATTTGCCTTTCAGGCAATATTCATAAAAATTTATCGTGTTATAATATAAAAGCCTAATATCAGTGCCCCTACAGCAAGCCAGGATACAGCAAAACCTACAACAGATATTTTGCCCGGAACAAGTATTTCCAAATTACCTGCCTTGAAAAGTAAACGCTTGGGAGGAATCTTTACGTTTGCCGGTATCGTACATGGTTCGGCCTGACCATCCTCTATTGCATTCACAGGAGTTCGAATCAGCTCATAGAATCGGTCAAGTTTGTTTTTGTCTTCCGGTTTTGTCAGAAGACTGACAATGATTCCCGTGCCAAAACCGGTTACGAGGTAGAATATCATCTGCCAGTGCAGCATCATTGCGCTGCCGTCAGCTTTTACGAATGCGGGATAGATTTCACCGACAAAATTTATGAAGAAGCCCTGACCTGTAAGAATCAGCATCGCGAAAGCACTAAGCGTAGATGCCCATGCTCCTGCAACCGTAGCTCTCCGCCAGAATAATCCAAGCCAGAACGCGATTCCCATCATCGGCGCGATTTTCCAAAATATTTCGATTCCCTGGACAACATTTTCCAGAAGGTATGCTGATATCAGTCCGCCGGCTACGATTCCCAACGCAGCTAACCTTCCTGTCATCAAGTAATGTTTTGGACTTTTATTAGGAATTAATGGTTTATAAAGATTTTCTGTGAAGAGAGCTGATGACGCAATCATAAATGAGTCACAGGAACTCATAACAGACGCCAGGAGCGAGGCAAGGAAGATACCGAGCAGACCCGGCATAATTTTCGGGAAAAATTCATGAGCCATAATGCCATAAACTTTGTCGGGATCGACATTACGACCTGCCAGGTATGCAACAGCAGCGATTCCTGTAATGCACCATGCCATAGTGCAAACTCGTTTGATAAAAGAGCCGACAGTAAAGCCGAACCGCCCGTCGGATTCTGTTCTTCCAGCTGCACAGTTACCCATTGTGTGTGGCTGTGTCACAATTCCAATAAGCGCATTGATGGCGATGATAATAATATAAAAGACAGTAATACCGCCGGGAGCGGTCAGAGAGAACATATTTTCATTGTTGATTGTTTCGCGCAAACCGGAGAAACCGCCAACCGCTTTCATTACAAAGGGAACCAGGGCGAACGAGAAAATGACAGTGAGTATGCTCTGGAAAAAGTCGGTAATAATTGCTGCTGAAAGTCCACCTGCGACACCATAGATCACAAACATCCCGGTCATGAGCAGGATGATAATATTTGGTGATATCTCACCTCCAAGACTGGCGGAAATAACAGCGCCTGAACCTTTAAGCATTACCCCGATATTAAACATCAAGTTGAATGTGCCGACTGCGGCAAAGAGTATGCCAACACTTTTTCCGTATCGTGCGACAAAGACGTCTGAGACCGTAATGGCACGAAAACGCCGCATAAGCGGAGCGATAAGCCAGTAGAAAGGAGTGCAGAACAGCCAGAGCCATTGATACCATATTCCGGCCAAACCGCTGGTGAATGTTTTGGAAGCGACACTGACCGCCTGGTCAGAATGTGTACCTGTGCCGAAAGTGTGAGCGGTAAGCATGGTTTTGCCGAATTTTCTCGGCATAAAGAAATCACCGATATTTTTAACCAGTCTTGCCGCCCATACACCTATAAGTGTAACACCAATAAAATAGACTACCAATACGATTATGTCAACTATATGTAATCCCAGCATTTTTCATTTTTTTGTATAAATTATAATGTTTTTTTATTTTAATCAATGGCTAATGCGGCCATGTCACATCGATGGAGTAGAAACCCGCCGGTGTGTCTGAGGAATCGGATGCGTTGTAGTTCCAGTTGCTGGTGGCGTTGATCGTCTCCACGAGTTCCGCCGTTCCGGAAACGAGGTTAGTTCGGAACCAGACACGGTAGGTTCGGCCACTGTAAACATCGAAGTATAGCTCGGAGGAAGTATTGTTTCCGGATGTAGCAAAGTCGGCCGTGAAACTGAGAGGATCAGCGGGTTCATAGGGGTCAGTTCCGGCAATCGTTTCTTCGAGGTCGCTGTAGGCATCGCCATCTGAATTCAGATCCAGAAAGTTCGGAATTCCATCGCCGTCGATATCGTCGAGGCCTTCCTCGCTGTCGGGGATGGTATCGCCGTCGGTGTCAATCACGGGGCCATCGGGCAGCGAGACGGACGGGCGATCTTCAGGTGCTTTGCGGTCGATCAGGTCGAAGACGAATCCACCGGGATGCGCCGTGCCGAGATAGGTATATTCTTCCATATTAAGCGTTGCCGGTTGTTCCTTGAGCAGAAGTATATTCTCGATGCTCAGATCTGACACGCCATCGGTGGTGAAAACGAATTGAACATCTTCAAGCTGAAGGTGTCCGCGCAGGATGAATCGATAATTTTTTTCTACCGGACCGATTTCGAAGGTTTGGCGCATATCCGGTAGTTTGAACCCTTCGTTTTGAACTGCGATGGTCAGGTTGGTGACCGTTGGGCTGGAGGCGGTGAAGGAGAGATCGAACTGGTTGCCCATGGAGAGCTTGCCGATCGGGGCATTCACCAGCCCGTCTGCCGGGATGTAAGCAATTGGAAGATCAAATACGGTAGTGACATCCCATTGGCAGCGGAAGGGGACGGCATAGATCGAGCCTTCCCAGTCGCCGTTTGAATCGAGGCTTTTGAGCAGGCCTATGGTTTGGCTGTCGGTTCCGAGATTGGCAATATTAAATTGGCGGCCATCAAAATCGCAGAGGCGCATCTGCGCGGTTCCGCCAGCGCTTCCCGTGCGTGGATTGTCTCTCTGAACGAAGTCGGCCATGGAGTTGTGCTGCTGCTGGAAGGTGCTCGAACTTCCCAGATAGAGATAGTGTGCCCAGGCGCAGCCGTGGGTGTTGAGGTAATCCATTTGGGCGGCGCTGCTCGCCGAGGAGCCTTCAACAAAACTGTATTCGCCCATTCCCCATTGGCGGTTGCCCGAGGTGTAGGCGGCGGCAAAAATACTCTTCGTTTTGGTGTAGTTGATGCCGAAGCGCGTAAAGCCAAAGTTTACCTCTGCCGAGGCGACATAGTCAACGGGCGTCACGCGGGCGTCTTCGTCGAGTTCTCTGTTACCGGCACTAAGATCAAAGAAGGTATAGAGGTCGGGAATTTGGTGGCTGGTAATCGTCTCCGGAGCAAAGCCGGCGGACAGGGCGATAGCGTAGGATTCGGATAACCGATAATTGAGGATATAGCGGTTGAAGACGATCCACTCCTTCCAGTAGGGGTTGTTGATATCCCTGACATCCCATGCGGCACGACCCACATCGCGCGGAGCATCAAAGTGCGTTGTGAACGGCGTACCGAAAACGGTGTTAACGTTGGCGAGGCTGCCGTATTTTCCGACGAGGTAGTTGCGGAACGCAATGATCATGAGCGGGTTGTAGTCGCCTTGAGATCCTGCTAAGTCGGGGATTTCCCACTCATGGTTGGGTTCAACAGCGACAAAATTCTCGGGATTTGAGCGAAAGGTCGGTGCCAGTGCTTGAAGAAAAATGTTAACCCCATTGGTGAGGTTGTGGTCCAGCACGGGATCGTTCGGGCCATAGGTTTTGGAAAGAAATTCCGAGGGCACGTCGCCGCCATAGTCGGCATTGACCAGCGACTCATTGAATCGGGTGAGCATGTAATACTTCGGGAATCCGGTGTCGCCGTAAAGCACCACGGGCGGGTTATTGTCGGTTGCGTCACCCGCGAACGCTTTGAATGTGGGATAGGAATAATTAGGATTAACCTGCATGAATTCGCGGTGGGTTATGGTTGGCTCCCAAACAGAGGGAAGGGCAGAATTGTAGGTATTGATTTCGCTTAAAGCATTCCAGTGATCCACACGCAGGTGGCGGTATTTCATGTTTTTCGCATAAGTGCCGTCCGGGAAGGTTCCGTACGAAGGTGTTTGGCTGTCGGCTATCCAAAACTTGTTTTCACGCTCACCAATGTTGGCAGAACCCTCTAACGTTGCCGTACCGCTGCTGGCGGGGAGGCGGTATAGATCCGCGTAAGAAAACGTGGCGCCGGGCCGCGAGCCGAGGATGCGACCGGAATCGAAGATGTCGGGACTGAGATAGTCGGCGGACTGCGCGCCGCCCAGGTTAATGCTGCGCGTTGCGCCGGTCGGATAGACCAGCACAGCTTTGCGGGTAGATGGGCTGTAGACCAGCAGCCCGTCAACATTTCCGGTGGCGAAGCGGCTTAAGCGATAGTCGCCGCCGTTCAGAGAGGGTAGCGCCACGCTGGCAACCTGCAAGCCATCGGTGCGGTAGAACACGGCACGCAACGGGCTTTGCGCCAGCACCGCCACGAGGTCGTGATCGACCCAGTCGACGAAGCGCCCGGCTTCGATATCGAACGGAGGAACATGCTCTGTTCCGAGAGTGAAGCTGCCCTGCAAACCGCCGAATTCATTATAGAGACGGATCTCGCGGATGCCCGTATCACTCGAAGGGGCGGTTGCGATCAGCATGCCCGAACCGTCAAAATTTCCAACGGCGACATCGACTCCGCCGCGCACCGACGGAGGATAGGCCAGAAAACGGGCTTGGTGGGTCTGGTGCTCATCGAGTACCACGACGAATGTGTAGTTGTCCGGATGCATTCCTTCGCCCGAAACCATGCGCGGGGCAAGCGGTACCGGACTGGTTACGCCACTGTCCGCAAGGATATCAAGGTGGCTTGGCAAGTCGAGAAACTCGTCGCTCACCACAATGCCGACCTCGCTGCTATCGTCCGATACCGTCGGCAAACACCGGTTGCGCACGGGTTCAGCAGGGATATCCGCGAGTGCATAGAGAAGGGTGTTTTCCGTATAGGATTCATGGCGGAGTTCAATCTGGTCCAGGGAATAACTGGCCGTTGCTCCCGAATCTTTCTGTGCGTGAAATTGCAAGGACAATCCACCGGAGCCGATGCTCAACCCGGAGAAGCCATTGGTAGAAACCGGAACGCCATCAAGGTAGACATTGCCCCAGCGGGTTAGTCGATCCATTTTAATGTGGATGTCCACATCGCCATTCTGAGTGAAAGTTGTGCTGTTGAGCAAAGTACCGTTGCTATAGATCTTAGCGGTTCCATCCGGCTTTAGCTCCAGCGCCAACGGAGAAGAATCCAGCACGTCGCCTGCCCGCCATGCAAAACCGATGCCCAGCGAGCTGTTGCCGCTCGCCGTTCCGAAGGTGACTGTTGCGGTGAGCTCGAATATTTTTTCGAGAGGAATAAATGCCGGACCCGAATAGATGTTCCGTTCGTTGTTTTCGCTCAGGTTAAAGGAAGCAGTAGGTAAATCCAGATATGGATCCGCCTCGGTATTGGCTCCCGGAATGCCGAAACTTACTGCGGCAACGTGATGTAGAGTGATGCCCCGGTCAATCCCCTCCGAAAACGGGTCGAGCCGTAAATCATAAAGCGTGTTTGCCCATTGAGTTGCACCATATGGAAGCAGGTAGTAGTTAACATGCCCTTCCGGGGTAGGGAATAACAGCGCACGCGTGCCGGAAAATCCGCGGCCGTACGTAGTTCCGTAGAATACTGCAGCATTTTCTGCTGCCCCTGCGTCGATTTCCATATCGAAGTGCAGTGCGCCATAGGTTGCTGCATTTATGCCCTTCGAGCCAAAATTCAACCAATAAAGTTGGGGGTCACCTCCCGTTGTGCGAGCACGGAATGAACCTGCAGGAGCTGTCTCCTCCACCATGGAATGCAAGGTTGGATCATCGCCACCGTTGAAATCGGCGATCACGATTTCTGTTGCTCGCGTGGTTCCACAAAAGACCGAGCAGGCTATAATTATAACCATTATTTTGTGTTTAAATGATTTCATAAGTTTGTTTATATTTTTATTTCTTTTCGCTCAGACACTAATTACAACTGCTCAATCATTTCTGCAAATGTGCGGGTCTTGTATGTAGGACGGACAATTGTTTCATCCTGCTTGTAAATCGGGTCAATCGGAAGATTTGGCAGATTTTTAATAGCGTTTTGTTTTATTTGTTTTATTTTTTCATCTTCATTACCGACAGGCTTACGGTCAAAATAAACGACTGCATCCGGCTGTGCTTTGTCTGGAGCAGCATAAACACCAACATTATCACCGGTTGGATTAGATATTTCAAGATAATAATTACCGGAAAGAATTCGTGATTTTGGTTCAAGCCATATCCAACTACCATCAACAATGTTAGAGAATTTAGATGTCGCTTTAAGTTTACCGCCAATTTTATCGTAAAGCGAAAGTGTCAGTCCGGCATTTGTTGCGTACCAGGTAGGGACTTGAATTCCGATTTTTGAGAAATCACGAATTGCATGAAACGTTTGACCAATAGAATGCCCCGGTTTAAGCTTAAATGCATTTGGAACAAAAGGTGCAGAAACAACTTGCGACCCATTGGCATCCACCACCTGAAACACAAGTGATTTGGCTTTAACAGAAGTTGAATCAGTTTTCAATCCCGAACGGGCTTTATCTACCAGTTCTCTAGCTTCAGAAACTGCAAGAATTAAACGCAATCTTGCGACGAGCATATCAACATATTTAGTAACCGGAACCGGGAAATTAAAATTAGGTTTCCAGTTTTTTGGTATATTTACTTTTCGCGCGGTTTTCAAAACCTTTTGCAGATGTTTATTATAATCGGCGGTGCCAAAATCAGGTGGGTTAGGTATCATCGCATCATATCCGCCTTCAACCGCGTTATAAACCGCCACCATAGCAGCAGCATTTTCAGGTCCGAAAGTTGCGGTACAGAACTCCAGTTCAATGTCCGCAAGTGACCGTTTAGGATTCCACATTTTTTGTGCTACGACATAAGCATTGATAATTTGCGGCCAGCCGTGGAAATCTATCTCTGAATTATAGTAACGAATTTGTTTACCTGCTTCCGGAGGAATAGCTTTGAAATATTTATCAATATTTTTCATATTAAAAGCCATATTATTTCTCATCTCATGATCGGAAATATACCACCCCCAGATATCAAGCGGGCGACCTGATTCAATGACATATTTCGCCTGGTCGGCTTGATAAAAGCGATTTAACGCAATACCAATGTCTTTAGGCATAAAAGTTTCATCAAGAAATTTCGCGCCGTCAGGTATCGGCTTGCCAAACTTAATCTGATCAGCCGGAGGCAAAAATACAGAAAAATAATTCTCCAACCCTACCTGCTTGGGCGCGTGTAACCAAAACGCTCCGTTCGCCCATGTGCTTAACGCGCCTTCAGCTTCAGGATTTACACTGCGAAACTGAGTGATAATATAATTTGCCAACTGCTGCCGGGTTTTGTATGGGTCACATCCGTTGCGGTTGCAGCCGCCCGGGTCGCTGATATGAACATTAACGTGGTCGACATATTTTCCATAAATATTGGCTTGCTCGCGGTGGAAATCTTCTATAATTTTATGTTCTTTAGGGTCGTTCCAGCAAAACACTTCAAATTCATCGAATAAGGCGTCACCCCAAACGAACCACGACACGGTCATCCCGCTTTTTTTCGCGCCTTTTGCAAGAATGATTGCTGCTTTTCTTGCCCAATCAAGTTCTTTGCCTTTAATGCTGCCATATCCGCGGCATTCTCCGATTTGAATTCCATTAAACCCTAACTGCCTGAAAAGCTCAGGATAAGCAAACAATTTTTTTGCGGGCCATACTTCCGGGCCGGCATTTTTAAATGGAGAACCATAAGGAGTTTGTCTGCGCGCTGAATCACCGATATTAATCAACCTCCCTTTAATAAACGGGTTTCTTTTTTCAAAGATGGGTTTAATTTTTAATGTTTTACCGAAATTTGCAATTTTCGCGCGAAATCTTTCGGACGCGGCGCGCAATCCGGAAACAGTTTTTCCAATAAGAAAAATTTCTGCTCGGTTGTTATTGTTTGTCACATAAAGTACATAAGCTTCATCGCGTGCCGAATTAAAAAAATCAGAGATTTCTTTTGATAAGGTTTCCGGTAATGGAATCTTTTTTAAATACTTTTCGGTTGCAAGGGTTAAACGGGAGTGCGGATATGTTGTTTTCTTAGTTGACGTAATAACAGAATATCCCCGTTCCCTGAAAAAATCATTTAATTCCTCAGCAACATTTTTTATCTCGGGATTTTCAGGGCTTTTGATTATTACAGCAAGATTGTTTTTATCAGCGATTGTAATCATAATGCCTTTATCCGGAGATAAATTATCAGCTTCTTTCATTATTTCTACAAGCGTTTTTGTGTCGCGTAAAAGCCATTGCGGTTTGAGCGCCCACAGGCTGTTTTGCCAACCATTGTGCATTTCACCGCGATACCAGTTTTCCCATTTTCCATGAGATGCTTTTTCGCGCTCATCAACCATTTTCTGCATCGGAACAGCAGCTTTTTGAAATAGAATTGCAGCTTTGGCAAATTGTTTTTTTGCGCATGCTTTGAAAGCGTCAATAATATCTACCGACCAATGATTAATTAGTCTTGACGTTTGCAGTTGCAGAATTATGTTATCGAAATAGAATTGGCGGTCCTTTTCAGGAACTTTTTGAAATACTGAAATTGCCTCGTTGTATAAAGCATCCCAGCGCGGCTTTACAGAGTTTAAATATTCAGGGCTGACTTTTCCCAAACGTCCGCCCGGAGAAGTAAAATTTGCTTTAGCTGCATATTCAGCAAAAGCGTTTGGATCATTATTTTTTTTAGCCAATTTAGTCAGTGATTCCTGTTTCCAAATAGTTGCAATCAGGTCGGAAGTTACATTTGGCACAACCACTTCGGTAACCGAAGTCACGCGACTTGGATATTCGAGTTTCCAATATTTTTCATAAATATCAGCAATTTCTTTTGCGGCGTTTTGTCCGAATTGATAAGCGCACCACTTCTCAAGGAACAGTCGTGCATTTTCGGGATTTTCCATCCATGGTTTTGCGTTCCATGCCAAGTCCATACCTGCAGCCATTGACATAGGGATTTCACGCATATCGCCAACATTAAAGAGAACATAACGTGTAATTCCCGCATTAATAACTTTTTTAAACTCATTTTGAAGTATGTTAAGAGGAACCCACTGCACCCACTGATTATCGCAATAAGAGAGATGATAATAAATTCCGTTCCCGCCTTTGCGGGTTTGTTCAGCACCTTCCGGCAAGTAGGGGACAGTTGCGAAACTTCCGGAATCCTGCCATATAAGCATTGCGTCTTCCGGCAAGTTCATATTACCGGTTTTGTACTGTTCATAAACTTCGCCGCGCAT
>JAOZNZ010000486.1:0-1324 GCA_029933535.1 bacterium
GAGTGCCGTTAAAGTAGATTAAGCTTCCAGCTTAATGTCAAGCTGGAACCAGGCATACGCCCCAGCATACGCCGGGCACGCGGTCAAGAGACCGGTGAGATAATTAAGTTGAATGCCGGATTTAATCGACAAAAAATGTTGAATGAAATTAGATTGTATCGAGTCCCCGCATTATAACATCCCCCGCCCTATCGGGCACCCCCTTCAAAGGGGGAATGCGAGGCTATTTGCTTACGCCGCAACGCGGCGTTAAAGTCCCCCTTTTTAAAGGGGGTTGGGGGGATTTAAAAATTTAGGAATAAACAAAAAATTCAAGAAAATGAGGAAACTATTTAATAATCGCCAAAGACTTTGAAAAACTAATGAAATAGTTCATGCTAGTTGAAAGATAAAATCCCCCTAACCCCCTTTAGGAAAGGGGGAATTGCTTTAGTTGACTTTTAGAATTCAGATATTCCACCCCTTTTCGAGCGGCCACTAATTAGTGCGCCCCACTGGGGCAAGTTTTACAAATGACGGGTAAGTTTTCATCATATAGTATAAAACGATTTCAAATCGTTATAGATTTCAATTGTTCGTTGTGGTATAATAGGTCAGTTAAATCATATTAAGATGACTTTAAATCAAAAATTATGAAATATTTAAACTTAATTAACATTAAACAGGAGAAGATAGTATGAAGAAATTAATTGTATGTACCGCGTTACTAATGTCCTTTTTCTTAATGAATACAACTGCTCTTATGGCGACCAACACCTTGCAGGTAAGCACAAACGGTCGCTTTATAGTTGCCGAAAATGAGACACCGTTTTTACCTCAAAATGATTGGGCATTTCAACTTCCCTGGAAATTGAATGACACTGATACTGAAAGTTATATTCAACAACGTGCTGCTCAAGGCTTCAATATGATTACTATGTATTCTGTTTATGGTTATGAAGAAGTAACTCCTACATGGGATCTTGTTAATCAGAATGGTGCCGCACCGTTTGTCGTTGGTAGTAATGGTAAATGGGATCCATTGCAGCCAATTGATGCTTACTGGAATTATATTGGTGATGTGATTGATACAGCCGCAGCTGAGGGAATGTATGTAAATTTAATGCCGATGCCCGGTTGGCTTGTTCAGTGGAATGATGCTCATCGTATTTTTGATCGTGATTTTACTAATTGTTATTATTTCGGAAATTGGATCGGTCAATTTTATGCTGATAAAACTAATCTAATATGGTCAATTGGCGGTGGAGGAATTCCTGATCGTTATGGTGATTATACTCCTATGTATAATGCAATGGCAAAAGGTATTGCTGATGGCGTTAATGGA
>JAOZNZ010000486.1:1424-3267 GCA_029933535.1 bacterium
ACTTATGATGTTACTGAATATACAATCGGCGGGACAAATAACGAAAACGTCGTTGGAACAATGATTTGGTCTAATCAACTTACAGTTGCAGGCGGAAGTTTTCCTGCAGCATCAAGTTGGACAATTGAGGATATAACATTAAACGTTGGTGCTAATGTTATTAAAGTAACAGGAGAAAACAGTATTGGCGATATAACAAGCGACAGCATCACAATTACCCGTGGAGTTCCCGGAACCGGCACACCGGTTTTAGACATAACTAATGATGATGTAACTGTTGTATATAATACTACTGAATATAATCTTGGTTTTACTATCAACACAAATGTTGTTGGTATGGTCCATTGGATAAATCCTCTTTCAGGAATGGATGATTATGTTGACGCGTCAGCCGGTATAATTGAAAGCATTGCTCTTGCGGTTGGCTCAAACGTAATTTCTGTAGCCGGAACCAATGTTTACGGACAAAAATCAACTGATGTCGTAACAATTACCCGCACTGCAAGTTTAGCCACGCCGATTATTGATATTACGACAGGAAACATAAACGTAAGTTTTGAAATTACTCAACTTGATGTTTCCGGAACTGCTGATAATATTGTTGGAACAATGAACTGGGCAAATCAACTTACAGGCGGCAGTGGAAATATTCCTGCAATGAATAACTGGACAATACCAAACATGGCATTAAATGTTGGTGGTAATATTATCACAGTTTCCGGAACAAATGTTTATGGTGATATAGCTGATGCCAATATAACAGTTACCCGCCTTCATGAGTCTAAAATAACTTTGCGCGTAAGTGATAACAAACGCTTTATTGTTAATACAGACGGCACACCGTTTTGCCCGCAAAATGACTGGGCGACTAAACTTGTGTGGAAGTTAGATAGCAGTGATGCTCTATCGTATATACAGCAGCGTAAAGCACAAAAATTTAACATGATTACTATGTATTCGGTTGATATCACTAATACGGATAGCGCTGCAACTTTTGATATGGTTAACTATAATGGATATGCACCATTTGTTAATGTTAATGATAAATGGGATCCAATGCAGCCTGTTAGTGAATACTGGAATCATATTGGAGATGTAATTGATACCGCTGCGGCAAACGGCATGTATGTGAATTTAATGCCGCTGCCTGCACGATTTGTCGGATTAAACGAAGCTAATCGTATTTTCGCTCAGGGAGATACTACCAACTGCTATGAATATGGTAATTGGATTGGTCAACTTTATGCCGATAAAACAAATCTAATATGGTCAATCGGCGGAGGATTACAGCCTGATTATTATTATAATTATGTTCCTCAGTTTAACGCTATGGCAAAAGGGATTGCTGATGGAGTAAATGGAGTTACTAACAACTTAGACGGAATAACTGATTACAGCTCAACTCTTATGACCTACGATTCAGCGAGATGGACAGACAGTTCTTCAGCTTGGTTTAACAACGAAGAGTGGTTGGATTTCAACTCAATCCATGAAGTGCCGGGTGGTATTACTCCTGGCGGCACTTTTTATCAAATTCTGGAAATAGAAGATGATTATGGTAAAACACCTGTTAAACCTACCTGGCTGCTTGGTTCAGTATCTGAATATCAGAAAACGTATTTCTTAGAATGGCAATCTCGTTTCCAGGTTTATCAAACAGTTTTTGCAGGTGGATTTGGTATTTCTTATGGAAACAAGAATGTAGAAGGCTTTAATGACGGCTGGGAGACTAATATGAATTCAGAAGGTGCTCTTCAAATGCAGTATGTCACGGATCTGATGACATCAGTTAGCAATAGTCAGTTTCTAACCAGAATTCCTGATCAGTCTTTGATTGATGGTG
>JAOZNZ010000044.1 GCA_029933535.1 bacterium
GCATCACCGGCACGGCTGAAAACATGAACAGCTTTAATTGTTTTTGTTGTAGTTATAAAATCACAATTCATTTCCATAGTTAGTGTTGATGGAATAGCAGCATCTGTCATCAGCACTTCAGATCCTCCCGGAGTATCAGGTGATCCAATCCCAAGTTCGCCATCTGTAGGTGAATTAAATAGGTATTCAAAAAAGTTGCTGGTCAAAGCTGGATGCATTCCGCCGGCAATAATAATATTGGTGGCATCCGTTCCCTGCGCTAAATCATCGCTTAACGGCTGAATTGGAAGAGAAGCAAGATCATCATTCCAAAAGAATTCATTAGTAATAGTAGTCTCTTCAGCAGGCCCAATTATATCTAATTCCTGACATGCGCATGAATCAATATTTGCGCCGGGAACATTTGTGCCCGGAGGTAGTTTATAACCATCATAACCACAATTTTTCTGGATAAGTTTTATAGATGTAACATTTTCAGCAAGAACACCGTCATCAGAATCATACAATCTTGCCACGCAATTAGAATTTAAATATTGTGCAGCATCATCACCAATTTCTCCAAAAGTCGCTGTTCCGAGATAAAAATAATCACCATCATTTGTTCCGGTAGTTGACGACCAGACTTCAAACCATGAAAACAAACGCATATCTCCCCATTGAGTAAAAACGTGAATTTCATAAACGGTTTGTGATTCTGCAAAATCACAATGGATAATCGTGTCATTAGCAGGGCTTATGTCGTCTATAAATATACCGGCACTATTAGGCCCGTAACTGCCGTCAGTATCTGAATTAAATAATGAACTCAATAAAAAAGCACTATCATGCATTCCGCCTTTCACAATATAATTTTTAGAGCCGGCTCGTTGAGTTAAATCTTTGGATTGCGGCTGAACTGAAAGCGCGGATAATGTGGGATTCCATTCATACACATTAGTTATTGCCGCTTGCAGTGTTACAGCAAGTGTCAATAATAAAGAGACGAGAATCATTTTAGTAAATATTTTTTTCATAACTTTTTCTCTTTTTAGTTAAATTGGTTCAGTAAAATATAAATAATATAAGTAACTCATTTCGGACCTTGCACCGTGTATGATGATGCAAAGGCCGAAATGGGACACTTATGCAATAATTAGTGCGTATTTTGTGTCGGTTGATCCTTTTCGAAATTTTGTTTGCCGAAAGTGCCGCACTGGGAACCAGGCATACGCGTTATCTCCTGCATTAATACATGGTGATGGTGTTGTCAAATTGAAGTCTCCAGCGGAAGCATCTACAAAATACGCATTGGTGGCAATATTTCCTACACCTTGCATTGCAAATGGTAAAGTACAAGTGTAAAGGGAAGTTCCAGTGGGACCTTTCGACCAGTTGGGTGTGTTCGGATCCGAGGAGCTATTATCAAGAACAATAGAGTTTATAATTGCGCTGGTACCAGAACCAATAACAACTCCACCGGCATTTGCAGCGGCAACATTGGTAACAATAGTGCAATTAACAATTTTTCCACCGTCAACAAAATATACTCCGCCTGCATGTTGACCTGAGTTGTTTCCGGAAATAAGCGAATCATGAATTTCTCCGGCATTGTAAAGCATAGCGCCTGCGCCGCCGTGAGTTTCAGTTGTGTTATTTATAATTTTACATCTGCGAACTATACCACCCGCGCCGTGCGCAGTGTCTTCGACACAAATTCCTCCACCCCATAAATGCGCGGTGTTACCGGAAATAGTACAATCCTGAAGTAGACCATCTTTCAAAACAAAAACTCCGCCACCGGTATTGGCTTCTGCTTCATTATTAATAATTTGACAGTCTGCAGCAACTCCGCTCTGCAAATTAAGACCACCGGCACGACCGTAAGCATGATTACCGATAATAACGCAGTTCGTGATAACGCATGTACGTCTAATACGTGCTCCGCCGCCGCCTTGTTCACAGTTTGAATCGCCGTCAGTTCGTGTAAAGCCGTTAGTTATAGTGAATCCGGAAATCGTAGCATTGGCATCCCATGGCAAACAGACACCACGTACAGCAGCAGGTCCGTTCCCGCCTGTGCCGGGATCAGGTTCCCCGAGGATAAAAGTAGAATCCGGACCATCAACGCTTCGGATTTCTATTGCTATAGTACACACAACACGACTCTTAGTTGTGCTTCCGCTTTCAAAACCACCGCCGGTGTTCCCGCTGTTACGACATACAACGTAGCAGCAAAAAGCGCTGAAGTCATGCAGATTGATACAGTTAGTATCATTACCATTAAAATTTTCTTTTTTATTTCTTTCCTCCTTTTAGTGTTTTAGTTAAATAATAAATTTGAAGTTTATAAAATGATGTGTGCAAAACCGGATTGTCCGAAACGTCTGGAACGCTCTGTACGAACTTATTGCACGAAAAACAAAATTCAATTGTAGGATATTATATCACAAAAATAATTAAAAGTCAAGGGCACACAAATATTTGCTGCATTGACTTTTTACTAATTATATGATAAAATTTTTAATTTATAATGTTAAAAATCTTATAATTAATGCCTAAACTGAATCAACAATGGAAAAAATTATTGCTCTCGCTGTAACAGTAATCATAATAATTGATTTGACTTGCAGTTCCGCCTCAGCAATGCTGAACAAAAAAGAAGTCAAGATACTTTACCCGCATTGGTATTCTTTAGATAACGTAACTGATTCTTGTGACACTCTATTGGAAAATATAATGTTTGGATCCAATATGGATTCAAAACTATTAACTCCTTCTAAACCTTTTGCTTTAGATGAACATATTATTAGCGCTAGCTTTTTCCATTGGTACACTGCAACCAGCGGACAGCTAAGTGGTCCCTGGTTACCGGTTAATGGCCGCGCAAGCTGGACAGGAACTGCCGACTGGTGGAAAACTCAAATCAAGCAAATCATGCTTGCAAATATTGACGTATTATATGTTCATTTAATGCCACATATGGAAGCGCAGAGAATGTCTTTTTTTCGCGCTTTGTCGGAAATGAGAGAAGAGGGATATGATGTGCCGAAAGTCGCGCCGTTTTTAGATCCGATTATTACTTGGGGCTCCTCTGTTTACAGCCTTTCTATAGAATCTAACAGAGCAATGATTGTTAACCAGTATATTCGTTTTTTTGATCAGTATTATTGGTTTAATAATGATGAATTCGCTGATGATTATCTTGCTGTGATTGATAACAGAGTTGTTTTAGACACCTGGCATTTAAGAGTTAATTTTAATAATATTTCAAGCTTCCACAGAAGCGATATGGAAGATCCTTTGGCTGCCAGATTCGGTGCTGCTCATCCTGTTTTTTCTAACGGAATTTATCAGGTTACAACAGATTCTTCTGATACTTTTTCTTTTGCCGATGAAAAAGTCAAGCAATTTCAGGTGCATGCTTACAGCAGTATCACTGATTATAATAGCATTAAATCCGTCCAGTTAAAACCCGGATATTGGGACCAGAATATAAGAAACCCCGGATATTGTCTGAAAAGAGACGGCGGCGTTAATTATTCAAACGTCTGGAACACAGTGCCCGATCCTTTGACTGTTGACCGTGTCTATATTGAAAGTTGGAACGAATATGATGAAGGATCCGGAGTTTATGCGGCTAACCCGACTAATACATACATCGCTCCTTCAAATCCAAGTACGGATTACTGGTCGCGGGTTAACAATCCTTTTGAATACATCCAAACCACTTATGAAGGAGCAAGAAATTTTAGAAGTTCTGAAATTAATGTTAAAGATTCTAAAATTTTATGGCATGATATTCCCACTAATATGATTGTCGGGCAAACAACTCATTGTTCAGTTTATGTTAGAAATACCGGCTTTGATCTCTGGTCCTCAAATAATAATTATTGCTTTGGTCAACGATTAGAAGATGATACAGCTTTTGGACCGGGAAGATATTATTTTGATGACGCTGAAAATGAAGTCGATTTCTATTCCGGCATTTTTAAAGGCAGACCTGTTAAGTTTGATGTTGATGTTACTGCTCCTGATATTAGCGGAGTTTACGATACGCACTGGGGAATGCTGCAGGAATATGTTGCCTGGTTTGGAGAATCAATAACAAATACTATTTATGTTCAGGTTCCGGAGCCGGGAACATTTTTGAATTTTGGATTTTGGATTCTGTATTTTGTCAAGCGTCGAACGCGTGCCCGGCGTATGCCTGGGTCCAACAGCCTGCCCCGAGGTGCGATAGTGCGCTCGTGGGTCGAATAAAAATTTATTCCCGACACCCTTTGGGGCCGGGATCTTCGCTATCGCTTCGACATTTATTATTTATTTTTTGAAAAGAGGCACTAAATTAGCAATGAAAATTATCATTACTTTATTTCTTATGAACATTATTTCTTTATCCGCATTTGCGCAGCTGAAACTACCTTCCGTTATTTCTGATAATATGGTCCTGCAACGCAAAATTAATGTGCCAATCTGGGGTTGGGCGAATCCAAAAGCTTTAGTTACTGTTAATTTTATGCACCAAATAAATTCCACTGTCGCTGACGCTGAAGGTCAATGGAAACTTTATCTCGATCCGATGACCGCAACAGACAAACCACAAATAATGCGTGTTGAAAGTGAGAACGATATCATTACATTGAAAAATATCCTCGTTGGTGAGGTCTGGATCTGTTCAGGTCAATCGAATATGGAGTGGCCTGTGTTTGGTCTCAAAAATCCGGAAAAAGAAATGGCGGCAGCAAAGGATTCTAAAATAAGATTTATCGCAATCAATAAATTTAACTTTAAACCTTATGAATGTGATGACTGTATCGCTGATTGGCAGGAATGTTCCCCGAAATCTATTAAAAACCGCACCGCTGTAGGTTATTATTTCGCGCGCGAACTACGGAAAAAACTTACCCGCTTTCCGGTGAATGGTTTTATAAAAAAAGTTATCCCGGAAAACAACTGCCTGAACCACCTGTTTCTTTATCTATCGGAAGGCATACTATATCAGCTCTTTACCCGCGCCGTCCCCGCGTATGCTTGAATATGCCGGGTTCCAGCTTATGGATTATTGATGTAAATTCTTTAGCCAGTCCAGGAAATGACCTTCAGCCAATAACAATCCGATAATGGCAATGATAAGTATAATCAATCCAATACAACCAACTTTATTCTTGAATTTTTGCGGGTTGTGATGATGGTGTGTGTGTGTCATTTATAGTGTTAGTTGTTTGTTTATAAAAAATAGTTCAAAATTTAAAATCGTCATCTCCATTCTCAAGTCGTGACAATATATTGTGCCTGTTAATGTAAATCTCTATAATATCACAATAATATATTAAAAGAGAACATCTTTGTCTATCCCACACGCGACTCATTTGAATTCTATTGTCGAAATCTTAAACTTTATTCCCCTTTCCTAAATTGACAATCATTCCTTTATTGACTATAATTTTTATACATATCCAAAATAAAAATATCAACCCATGACTTCGCAAAGCGTCCGGCGTATGCCTGGGTAGTCGTGGGTATGATGATAATAAAATACAGGTTAACAGTTAAAAAAATTAAAAAATGCTAAAAAAAATATCAATTCTATTCAGCTACAAATTATGGCTACTTGTTTTTATAACTATTGTATCAACTAGCCAGGCAAAAGTGAAACCAATACTTGAAAATAAGGATAAAAACATGTTATATATATACACTTTATCGGATAAACCGGCAATAGAAATGTATGATGAAGCTGCTGCTGTATCAACTATTCAGGGAATTATCAACAAAAAACAACCTGCTGTATATGTCCTCTCTACACGGAAAAATACCCCTCTATATTGGCTCGATATTTTCGCAGGCGATAACGGGTGGCTGGCAAATAGAAAACAAACGAATATTGCTGATTTGGATGCTCTCGTAAAACTGGCAGGCAAAAAACTGAAAGGAGCGGTTATATGGGACCCTGCTGTGCCTGCAACATTTAATATCGCTACTACAATCGCGGGAGTCGAAGATTTAGTGGTCTTAAGTCCGGAACTTGCGAAAAAAAACCTGGCTCGATGGAATCTTAAAGTTGTGCAGGATTTACGCGGCCGATTTGATGGCAGCGTTACAGGCAGCAGTAAAAATGACGCGTACCGCTGGGCAATTGAAGAATATCTCAAAAAAGGTAAATGTTCTTCCAAACTTCTTTGTCTGTTCGAAGATTCTGCAATGGCAAGAAGTAAAGGTGACATTGGATATGTTGTTACCCGGGACTGGGCTGTGAAAAATCGGGCATTCGTTTTTGACCTTTCTGTCTGGGCAGATGTAGCTCCCAAGGATGATCTTAAACAGAAATTGGGTACCGATTTAGCAACCTATAAGATGATTCTTGATGCTACATTAAAGCAGGCGGACGGTAATCACATGACCGAACTGGCCGGCTTTTTCTCTTTCTGGAAGTACTCAAATATTCCCGGCTTTCCGAGTAAACATGAACCTGTGCCAACGGAGTGGGAAACGGTTTTTATTATTTCGCCTTATAACGTGTATCAGAACACTGTAGCCGGAGACTGTTATAATCAATCACTGCACAGCCAGATGCCTTTTAAGCCCTTAAAACAAAAACGTCCCAAGGTTAAAAATAAAGTTAAAAAGAAAATTTATATCTGTATCTTTATGGCTGATTATGACTCTACAACACCTTTATATGAATTTTTGCCGAGACACTGGGACGACAAAAATCGCGGCAAAATTCCTCTGGTATGGGGCATCAATCCAAATCTTATTGAAACTTATCCGGATGTTATTACTCATTACTACAATACTGCAACTGATAATGACTCTTTTGCAAGTGATGCCAGCGCAGCCGGTTATATGAATCCAAATCGTATCAAGTCAAAGTATATGTCTTTATTTGTGAAACACAATAAAAAGTTTTTTGAATTGACGGATATGACAATAGCTCCGATGGTTCTTGACTGGAATGAACCAACAAAATCAGTGAAAAATGCCTTTACTAAATTCGCTCCGGATGGTTATGCCACTATTATTATGGACTTCCATAAAAATAAGGGAACAACGCAAAAAGCGCATGTATGGAAAGGTATGCCGGTTATGGAATTGATTAATGATATTTTTTCTTCCGATCCAAAAAAGAGAGCAGATCTTTTTTATAACGCATTATCCAGACGAGGTCTAAATCCACCTGCTTTTTACATATTTCGCATTGTCTGGGATTCACCTTCCAATGTTATAGACTCTCTGGATATCTTACGCAAGAACCATCCGGAATTGAATTTTGAAGTAATCGATGTCTATAACTTCTTCCGGCTGTTTAAAAAACATTATAAATAAACAGTTAGATTTCGGTTTTGTTATTTTTTTCGGGTAATTCTGTTGCTTACGCAACAGCCGCATTAAATGCCGCTTTATATTTCGCAAAGTTTTCAACGCGGCTTTATTAATGCACTCCAAAAGATTTTACAAATGTTTCGAAATAACAGCTTTCGCCACTTACCCACTCATTTTTACACAGAACCTTGATATATTATATAATTTATAAATTCTCTTTATTCCTTTGCGGGCTTAGCGCCTTAGCGAGAGTTGTTTTATATTTATATTTTAGCTTTACAAGATCATTCTTGAAATAAATCAAAACCGATAAATTGAAGCTCTTCTATCTCAATATAGCCCGATGTAGAATTCGTTGTCAATGTTCCGTGGGCTGTTCGCAGATGATTACGAATATCTTTAAAAGTTTCCTGACTGTAATTCAGAAATGGATGTTCAAACGCAATATTCAGCATCTTTGCCCTTCCACAAACATTTACTACTTCGCCTGTCATACCAATCGCTTCTATAAGAGCCCTGTCACCGTATCGGGGAATTCCATCTATAATTGTAAGCTTAACATCTTTTGGCCGAGCTTTTATCAAAGCCATATACGGATTGTTTTGATCACCGCTAATAACGCAAAATCCCGCGTTATAACCGACAGCAATTTTTCCGTATCGATTATCAATTCCGCATGAAATAGCGTTATTGACAGTAACCATATCGCACATTTGTTTTGCAGTAAAATAATTACTGAATTGCGTTTGATTTAACTGCCATGCGTAACCTAGTTCTTCAAGTAAATTGTAACATCCGCTTGGCGTCCAGTCAGGAGAAAGGCCAATAACAATCCCAAGCTGATCTGCAAGTTTTACGTTCGTGGTCTCATTGTACAATTTCATATTTGACATAGGCGCCCAGATGAGTTTAGCGCCGACAGCCGCCATTTCAGCGAAATCATTTGAGACGAGTGGGGTACCGTGAATAATTACTGTCTCTTTTGTAAAGAGCCCGAAATTTTTCCAGGTTACAAATTGGAAGTGTGAAGTTGCATCGGGACCTTCACAAAGATGAATTAACACCGCGTTAACTGCTCCACCTTCAATTTTCTTTTTTAATTCCTCTATTTCATAAGTGCGCATTTTACACGGGAAAACATCGGCGAAAATTTTTGATGGATACTGTTCTACATTAAAAAGCATTGCATCAGGATGCGCGTATTCCACTCCGCTATAATTTCCCTGAATAATAATACAGCCACTCATTAATTCCAAAACTTCCGCATATTTTGAAATAGTGCCTTTATTGTTTTCGTCAACTGAACTGTACTTTTTTACAATATTGCGCTTGCCCTTCCAGTCCGAATATTCGTCACTATTCCCCCATTCATCCCGATGTCCAAATTTAGAATCATGGAACATCAAAGTTGGAAAAGAATTCCACGATGGATGATTATGGGCGTCAATCAGTCCGGGAAAAATTATACCCTTAGTATCAATAATCTTAATCCCGGATGGCGATATATTTGTTACAGCTGCAATATCATCATCTAAAATATGGACATACCAATTGCTCTGTGGGCCGGTGGGTGTTATCACCATTCCTTTCAATGCGTATTCAATAACATCTCTACCTACAAAATCTTCGTCATCACGCGGCTGAATTTTACGGGATTTATTAAACTGCCATCCAACACCATTTACAGCATCGAGTGTATTTCCTGTTTTGGGGATATAACGATAAAGAACCCTGTAAGAATCATGACCAACAAGGCATGAACCTGAAGAATCCTGAATCTGCCAGTTGAAATTATTAACCTTTTGATCGCTTACAGTTATATTTGTTATACTGACAAGTACTCCTTCATAAGCTTCTGTCGGGAAATCAACTGCAGTGATTATTGTTTTTGGAACTGAATTAGATTTACTTACAACTTTATATTGAGTTACATTTTTTATTTCAGTTAAATTATGGTATTCAACAACATCACCTTCTATAAAAAGTTTGTCTCCAATTTCAGGCCTGTGATATCTATCGCAAACATAAACACCACTCCATGGACCACCAACCTGATCGGCAATTACATAACCGGATAGTTCTGTATAAGTGACAACAGCGGTTACGGTTACTGTTTTACCAATAAGAGGTGAAGTACCCTTTGAGTTTGTTGTATATTGGATGTCGTGGACAGTGGCTTCAACAACAATGTTCGGATTAGTTATTCCGGTATCTGCTTTTGTGTAGTGGTCTGATTTTGTATCTGAACCTGCAAAGATATTTGTAGGAATACAAAAAAAGCAAAATAAAATTATTATAAATACATAAGTTTTCATATTAATAAAATTATACCAACACAACTGTAAACTGTCAAATACTCGCTGATTGTGTTAGTTTTTAGAGCGAGTCTTTATTCCTGCACTCCAAAACACTAATATTTGTAACAAGTTTAATTTATTCTTGTTTTATGATACAATTTAATATATGGTAAATCTTCAAAATATAGCAGATACTATTCTTGGCAGTCACACGAATAAAAAAATTATTGTTCTCGGACCTACCGCTGTAGGTAAATCCGCTCTTGGAATTATTCTCGCTAAAAAACTTGGCGGCGAAATTATTTCTCTCGATTCAATGCAAATCTATAAAGAAATGAATATCGGTACAGCGAAACCTTCCACCGAAGAATTGGCGGCTGTCCCCCATCATTTAATTGATTGCCATCCGTTGAGCGAAACATCAGATGTCGCTTCATTCATTGACAAGGCTAAAAAAATTGAAAAGGAAATTTCCAATCGAGGTGCTTTACCCATTTTCGTCGGCGGAACGGCGATGTATATAAAAGCTTTAGTTGACGGTTTGTTTGAAGGCCCGAAATCATCCCCCGAAATTCGCGAAAAACTTATTGCAATAGCTGATGAAAAAGGCAGCACGTTCCTTCACAGCGAACTTCTCTCCCCTATTGATCCTGTAACCGCAAAAAAACTGCATCCAAATGATTTGCATCGAATTGTACGCGCGATAGAAGTGTATAAATTAACCGGTAAACCAATCTCTGAACAACAAACTCAATGGGAACAAAAAAATGAATCTACAGAATACAGACTTATTGGTTTAACAATGCCGCGTGAACTCCTTTACAAAAGAATTGAGGAAAGAGTAGATATAATGATAAATTCAGGTCTTGTAGATGAAATTATTAAATTACAATCTCTCGGCATTGAAAAAAATAATACCGCTGCTCAGGCTATTGGTTATAAAGAATTACTTGCATATCTTAACAATGAATATTCACTCGATCGTGCGATAGAATTAATAAAAAGGAACACTCGTCGATTTGCAAAACATCAACTAACCTGGTTCAGAAAAGACGATAGAATAGAATGGTTTGATTTGTCGCGCCATTGTTGATATTCCCCCTTTTTAAAGTGGAACATCCCGATTATTCCATCGGGAGGGGTTGTTTGGGGGATTTTATCAGGCGCTCGGAGTAAATTTGCTCTGCCGATCAAATTTATGGTAAAAATATATTTTTTCTGATGTTATACTTATTAAATATGTTGGTTATTAAAACTACCAACTATTAACTAATAACTATTAACTAATAACTTCTCGTCCCGATGTTATCGGGACGGCTCACACCTTCCCACCTTCAAACCCACACCATTGGCGTGGCATTCTTTCATATTGACAGCAAAACTGTTGTTTGTTATACTTTTCAACAGAAATAAAATATAAATTTTAATATAAAACGAGGTAAAAAAATGTTAAGTGATACTATTAAATCAGGATTGGAAAGAGCTCCGCATAGAAGTCTGTTAAAAGCTTGCGGTCTAAAAAAAGATGATATCGGTAAACCGTTTATCGCGGTCTGCAACTCCTTTAATGAAATTATTCCGGGACATATTCATTTGAATAAAGTCGCTGAACTGGTAAAACAGGAAATCCGCGATGCAGGCGGCGTTCCTTTTGAATTTAATGTCATCGGCATTTGTGATGGTATCGCAATGGGACATACCGGAATGAAATACTCTCTCGCAAGCCGCGAACTCATAGCTGACAGCGTGGAAACAATGCTGCGTGCACATAAATTTGACGGTGTTTATTGTATCCCAAATTGCGATAAAATTATACCGGGAATGCTGATGGGTGTTATGAGATGCAATATCCCTTCAATCTTTGTTAGTGGCGGTCCAATGGCTGCTGGTCATACTTCTTCTGGCAAAGCCATCGATCTTGTCAGCGTTTTTGAAGGTGTTGCTGAATATAAAGCAGGCACAATTAATGAAGAACAACTTGAAGAAATAGAATCTTGCGCGTGTCCTGGTGCCGGTTCATGCTCGGGAATGTTTACCGCTAATTCTATGAATTGTTTGTGCGAAGCGCTTGGCATAGCGCCTCCCGGGAATGGAACTATTCTCGCTCTTGATGAACGCAGAAAAGATTTATGGAAAAGTGGAGCAAGAATGCTTCTCAATTTAATTAAGAATAATGTTTGTGCGAAAGATATTGTGACAAAAAAATCCTTCGATAATGCTTTAGTACTTGATATGGCTATGGGCGGCTCTACAAATACAGTTTTACATACTCTCGCTGTCGCTAATTCTGCCGACATACCATACGACTTGTCAAGAATTAATGAACTCTCAGGGAAAACTCCTAATATCTGTAAAGTCAGCCCGTCATCAAGTTATCATATCGAAGATGTGGACAAAGCAGGCGGAATATCAGCAATCCTTTGCGAAATAAATAAAAATGATGGATTACTAAATACTGATTGTTTAACCGTTACAGGTAAAACTATAGGTGAAAATTTCGCCGACTGCAACTCGAAAGATAAAGAATGTATCCGCGAAATCAATAACGCTTATAGCCAAACCGGTGGGCTTACAATCTTATATGGTAATCTCGCTCCGGACGGTTCAGTTGTAAAATCAGCCGGTGTTGATCCTAAAATGCTTGTGCACGAAGGTCCCGCTGTTATTTTCGACTCGCAGGAAGATGCCTGTGAAGGTATCCTTGCGGGAAAAGTTAAAGCTGGTGATGTCGTTGTTATCAGATTAGAAGGACCGCGCGGCGGACCCGGAATGCAGGAAATGCTCG
>JAOZNZ010000487.1 GCA_029933535.1 bacterium
AGTAGCGAAACCTAAAGAAAATTACCCGAAATCTAAATTCGTTAATATGTTGAGTCTTGTGGAAAAATGGGAGCCTGCAACTATCCCGTTACACAGAATGAAAAATACCGAACTCCCGGTCTTTGTAGATTTATATCGCAAATATATTACCGATGAAGAAGCAAAAAGTATTCTCGAAATAACTAAAATTAATAATTATTGGGGAGTTTGCTCAGGTAGATTCTTCGCCGATGAATTATATAAAAAAACTTCCGTGCCTATAGGATTGATCCCCTGCGCATGGGGCGGTACGACTCTTCAACAATGGAACCCGGAACAATATTACAAAGGTAAACCAAGTCTTTACGGAATAATGCTGCAAAAAGTTAAAGAAGCGGGCGGACGTGTTCACGGTATGTTATGGTATCAAGGTGAATCGGATGCTCTCGTCGCTGATGAAAAAATTCCGGCGACATACAAAGATAGATTTAAAAAATTTGTCTCAGCAGTTCATAAAGATATCGGTGAAATTCCCGTTATTACCGTTCAACTCGGTAGAACATTAGAAGCATCGCCTGAAATCGCGCGTTACTGGCAGATGGTCCAGGAAAACCAACGCCTTGTCGCGGAAGAATCAGATGATGTTTTTATGGTTCCGGCTTTTGATTATGATTTAAATGACCCTATCCATATTTCTTATCAAGCACAGAAAAAACTTGCACACCGGCTCGCTCGCATAGCGCTTCCGTTAGTTAACTCCGGTTTACCGTCAGACAAAGGTATAAGATTAAAATCCGTAAAGTATAAAAAGCCTAATATTATTGCTGTTACTTACGAAGGTGTTAAAGGTAAATTACAATCTAAGGGAAGGCCGTACGGTTTTGAATTACGAATAAATAACGGAAAAACTCCTGTGGAAAAAATTTATCGAATTGAATTTAGCAAAGATGACCCGCAAACAATTTTGTTATACTCTTTATATGATTTTCCCAAAAACTCTCAATTGGTTTATGGGCCGGGCGCTAATTCTTATGTAAACATTGTTGATTCAGACAATATGTCAATTCCTGTTTTTGGTCCTTTGAAAATTGAAAGTGAGACACACATAAAAAAAAGACACGGATTACACTGATTTATTTTTAACAGGATTAACAGGATTTTGAAATAATAAAATAATATTGGAAATTTATCACATATCTCCCATAACTCCCATATCTCCCATAAAACACATATTAATCATCAACACTAACCAAAATGAAATCATTAACCATATTAACAATTATGACTACGTTAACACTTTCTACTGTTGCTTTCGCTTCGCAAAATAATGACAAAATCACTGTTCGATTCGGCAGTTCTACCGTAGAACGATATGCTGCCGAAGAACTTCAAAGGTACCTGTCGCGTGTCTCGAATAAACAATTCTTATTACGTGACTCAACTATAAATGTCTGGTTTCCCGATAAATTAACCCTGCCGTTTCCGGAAGCCTGGGCAAAAGCTCAGAAAGATGTAGAACGAAGAGCAAAAGAGCCGGATATGCCTAATCCTGATACGGAAAATGAATCTAAAAAAATCTCCGAGCGGGAAGCCAATCTTCCCGCCTTCATCCTTGCCACTCCGGATACTTATCCGCAATTCAAAGATGATGTCGATAAGCTTCTCTCTGATGTTCGTAAAGACAGCGACGGGTATGTCATCACGCCGTCAGAAAAAGGTGATAAACTTTTTATCGTTTCTCATACTCAGCGAGGTGTTTTGTTTGGTGTTTATGATTTTTTACAAAACAAATGCGGGATGGGGTTCTTTGAGGACGGAGAACGGATTCCTAAAAAAATCAATGAAAAAGTTTTGCCGCCTTATAAAACTTTACCAGAAAAAATCGTTCAAGAACCAAAATTCGATTACAGATCTAAATGGCTTTGGAGCAGATATTACGGCAGTGACAAAGGCCACCCCGCAAACTGGGGCTACGACGAATGGATCGATCATCTAAGATGGATGGCACAAGCGCGTTTTAATTCCGCACTTGTTTATCCTGTCGGTTACACAAGACTTTGGGGCGACGTCTTTAAAAGAACTTTCCCGGAAGTCGAACCTTTTGATAAAGAAGTCTTTGATGATGAAATCGATGACTTCTGGGGAGCGCATTGGTCGCCGCGCTCGGGATGGGGACGCTCGCCTGAAGAAACTACTCGCTTAATGCAAAAAGTTTACGCTTTCGCGCGCGAAAAACTCGGTATGAAAATTGAATATAATTTCTACCTCGGTGATTTTGAAGACACTCTTAAACGCGCTTATCCAAAAGGTAAATGGATTGATTGGTCGAATGTACCGCATCACTCCTATTTCGGCGCCGCAGGCCGGTCGGCAATTTTAACTTTCACAGACCCGAAATGTAAAGAGTTTTGTCAGCGGTTCTGGAAAGAATTCATAAAAACTTTTGGAACTGATCATCAATACTGGATATCTTACCGTGAAGAAAGCGAGCCGAATCCCGATAATCCGTTTGATCCGGATAGAGGAAAATCTCTCGCCGATGCGGTTAATTCCGCGCGGGACTGGCTGCTTGAAATCGACCCGAAAGCCGAGTTCTTTCATTGGGACTGGCACGGTCAGCCCGTTTGGTTTAACAAAGAAATTATGGAGAAAGTCAGAGCAGGTACAGCTCATGAAGTTCCTGTCCCGGAATTGGAAAAATCCGCGCGAAAATATGTTCACGAACTCTCAAATGATATTACAATTGTATCTGTTCTTCCGCCAACTTTGTTGGTGAAAGATTTGCCCGATTTAACTCGACACTACGAATCACATCCATGGGTTATCGGCTCTTTGATCGGCTACGCGATGCAGGACGTAGGAATAGGCGGTTTCCAAACTCCGATAGCTGATTTCTTGGCGGCCTGGAAAAGATGGAGCGAAGAAGATAAAAAATATGACTCTCGCTTGCGTGGGGTTTTCCATTGGAATGAAATCGTTCAGGTAGCGCCGCTTTTAGACTATATTGTCGCCGATTTCGCCTGGTCAGGCGAATTACCAACTCACCTTTTCGACGCATCAAAAGATGACAAAATTCTTGACTGGTATTTCAATCACCGATTCAGCAAAAAGAACGCGAAACTTTTCCGGGAGGCTAATGCATACGCTTATGATAAATATCAACTCGGTGTTCCGTCAATAAGATTTCCTCTTTCGTTTACTCGAGCGGGTATCACTGAAGCTGATGAACAACAACGCGTTAAATTTACATATTTCCTTGATAAAATATCAGC
>JAOZNZ010000045.1 GCA_029933535.1 bacterium
ACTATCTTGGTTTTGGTCCTCATCTTCTTGACGATAAAATTACAGGTACAAATGGTATTGAAGCGGGATTCGAAGCAGCGAAAAAATTTGTAGATGAGGCTCACAAAAAAAATATCAGAGTTTTCTTCGATATAATAACCTGGGGCATCGCTACAAACAGCCCGCTTGCCGCTGAACATCCGGAATGGATTGGCATTTATAACACTCTTTGGAATGGATATAATTTTAAACATAAAAACACTCAATGGCGGGAATGGTTTATTCAGCAAGCCGTAAACTTAGTTTTCAAAACCGGAATTGATGGATTCCGATGCGATGTAGAACCACCTACAACCGGATATTCCCTTTGGAAAGAAGTTCGCAGAAGATGTTACGCTAATGGAAGAAAAATATGTATAATATCTGAACAAGGCAGCACAAGAAATGGTGTTTATGATTTTGAGCAGAATGGTGTGGGTTATGTGAATAAAGGTGATTGGGAAAAAATCCGCGAAAGCGGTAATTATTATATATCTAATAATATTGTTGACAGTGTAAAATCAGGCGTTGGAATCGGCATTGCGGAAAAGCAACAGGGCAGAGGAAGATTTTACACTTATAACCTTAGCAATCATGATTCCTGGAATCCGATTATTCGCGGGAACATTATTAGATTCGGTTATCAATCAATTTTCGCGCCCTTTATTCCTATGTGGTTTATTGGAGAAGAGTGGATAAATCCTAAAGAAACTCCTTCGGTGTTATATTTCAATAAAATAAACTGGAGCGAAAAAAAGAAAAAACCTAACTCGTTATTTTTTGAGAAAATAAAAAAATTAATAAGTATCAGACGGCAATATCCGGAAATTTTCGAGTTCTTCCCGAATAACCATCGCGATGCAAATATTTGTAAAGTTGAAGTAAATGGAAATAATCTGCAATCTTACGCGCGATATAAAAACGGTAAAGGGATTCTTGTTATCCCGAATAATAATGACACGAATAATGTTTTTACATTTATTCCACCTTACAAAAATATGGGAATGAGCGGTGTCAAAAATGTAAAAATAACAGATTTAATAAATGAAAAAATTATATTAAATAACGCAAATAAATCAACAGAAATAAAAATAAATATCCCGGCAAATGAATTGTCGGTAATTCTTTTAGAAAATAATGAAAAAAATTAAAACAGAAACTTTCCGGCTGATAGTAATCCTATTCCTTTTTGTGTCGGCAGTTCAGATTGTTTGGTCTTCTGATTGGCCTATGTATCGTGCCGATGCGGCACGCAGTGGTTACACAATTGATCCTTTGTCATCCCGCATAAATCTTAGCTGGGTATGGAAAACAGATAGTGCTCCGATACCGGCGTGGTCCGGGAAAGATACACGTATGCCATTTGACCTTGCTTTTCAGCCTGTAGTGTCAAAAGATATGGTGTTTTTTGGAAACTCGTATGACTGTAAATTATATGCCCTCGATGCAAAAACAGGATCCGAAAAATGGACGTTCTTCACAGATTCCCCCATTCGGTTCGCGCCGGCAGTATGGAAAAACCGGATTTTTATTGTTAGTGATGATGGCTTCCTTTACTGTTTGGCAATCAAAGACGGAAAACTTCTGTGGAAAAAACGCGGTGGGCCTGACAAGGATATGATTCTTGGCAACGATCGTCTTATATCACGCTGGCCGGCAAGGGGAGGGCCGGTAATAAAAGATGGTATTGTCTATTTCGGCGCAGGAATCTGGACATCTGAAGGAATCTTCCTGTACGCTATTGATGCATTAACCGGAAAAGTGTTGTGGGTTAACGATACATCAGGCGGTCTTGTTCTTGAACAACCTCATGGAGGAAACCTTGCCAAGAGCGGCGTTTCAATACAGGGATATCTTTCTGTTGCCGGGGATTCATTAGTCGTTCCCACCGGTCGTGCAACTCCTGCGCTTCATGACCGTAAGACCGGAAATTTCCGGTATTTTCATCTTATGAAAATGGGAGGAGGATGGGGTCAGAGAAAAGGAGCAGGTCCATTTGTCACTTTTATTGATGAGAATTTATATATTGCAGAAGACGATGTTTTTCAGGCCTCGGACGGCTGTTTTATGGTGCGGGGCATACCTGTATCTTCTTCAGCTGTTTTAACCGGATCAATTGTTTTTTCTCAAGGTAATGAAATCAAAGCTATCAAGAAATCTTCGCTGTGGAACAATAAAAAAAATAAAAAAGGGGAAATTACAAGGGCTCTTGGTAATGTTGATTGGACTATTCGCTGCTCTGATCCTGTCGGTGCATCGGTAATTCGTGCAACTACACCAAATGAAGCGCCGGATTGGCCGAAAGCCGTGGAAACAGTTAATCCGCCTCTGATAGTTGCCGGACATACAATTGTAGCCGGAACACTCAACAATAAAATAATTACCGCAGACATGAATTCAAAAACTGTTGTGTCAGTAATTGAACTTGATGGATTAGCTATGGGGTTAGCCGTTGCTGACCAAGCGCTTTATGTCTGTACAGATAAAGGTTCTATCTACTGTTTTGTTGAGGACAAAAGTGACAGGCAAAAAAATTCGGTTCATCAAAAAGAACTGAAAGCTTCACAGAATTCAAAACTTTACAAAAAGACAAAATTCTATGAAAAAATCGCACGGGAAATCATTGCATCGACAGGCATTAACAAAGGTTACTGCGTTGACCTCGAATGTGGAAATGGCGCCCTTGCCTATGCTCTTGCCAAAGAAAGCAAACTCCATATTATCGCCATTAGCAAAGATTCAAATCAGGTCGCTCTTGCACGTAATAAACTGAGCGCGGCAGGATTGTATGGCCCGCGGGTAACTGTCATTCAAAGAGATCCTTCTGATACCGGTTTACTATCGCATTTCGCGAACCTTGTTGTTTCGGGACAATCTGTAAAAGATGGTGGGAAAACCGTGCCTACAAAAGAAATGAATCGGCTTCTCTGTCCATACGGAGAAATTGCATTAGTCGGCAAGACCGGCAAAATACAGCGGATAGCAGGCAAACCGCTTACCGCTGCAGGAGAATGGACACATCAGTATGCCGATGCAGCAAACACATTGTGTAGTTCTGATGATTTGGTAAAAGGTCCACTGGAAATGTCTTGGTTTAAAGATTTCGGGTTTCAAATGCCGAGCAGGCACGGCCGTGGTCCTGCTCCCCTATTCAAAAACGGCATAATGATTATTGAAGGCGTGCATGGGCTGCTCGGGATCGATGCTTACAATGGGAACAAACTCTGGGAGTATCCTATAAAAAATATTCTTAAACCTTATGATCAGGAACACCTTCTCGGGACAGCGGGTACAGGGGGCAATATGTGTCTTGATGATGACAGCGTTTTCGTTCGACACGGCAACCACTGTCTCCGTATCAATATGAAGACCGGGAAATTGATTCAGAAATACATAATGCCGTGCAAAACAGGAGTGTGGGGGTTCGTTGCCTGTGAGGGCGGAACGCTCTATGGTACCAGCGCTGACCAAACATATATTGTGCGGTCGCTTTTTCGTAACATATCAGATATGAAAGATATGTTAACTCAGTCCCGCAGCTTATTCGCTCTGGACATAAAGACAGGCAAGACCAAATGGAACTATGAGGCCGGCGCTTCAATTCGTCACAATGCTATTGCCATAGGAAACGACAAAGTTTATTTTATTGATAAACCTAAAGAAAACGTTGACCTTCCTGATAACCGGCAGAAAAAGGCAAGTCTTGCAAACGAAAAAACAAAACCGGAACGCTTAATTTGCCTTAATGCTGATAACGGCAAAGTCCTGTGGGAACAGAATACAGATATCTATGGGACCACCCTTGCACTAAGCACAAAGCACAAAGTATTGCTCATGAGTTATCAATATGCACAGCGTTCATTTCAATTGCCTTCCGAGAAAGGAGACCGCCTTACAGGTTTCCGCGCGACTGATGGAAAACGACTTTGGGATACAAAAAACAAGTACATATCACGCCCAATTATTAATGATGATACAATTTATATGCAGCCATATTCCTACGACTTGTTTACAGGGAAACAAAAAACCGACTTCAGAATCACAGGACGGCAACCCGGCGGCTGTGGTCCCATGTCGGGTTCTACACATATGTTACTCTATCGCTCAGGAACATTAGGCTATACTGATTTAACAAAGAACACAGGAACACAAAATTACGGACCCATGCGACCGGGGTGTTGGATTAATGCTATCGTTGGCGGCGGACTGGTACTGATGCCCGATGCAACTGACCGTTGTACGTGCAGTTATCTCATCAAAACCTCCATCGCTTTGGTTCCAAGTAAATAAAATAGTAAAACAAAAGAATGAATTAAAAAATTTCTCATATAATAATTGTTAACCAAGGAATTTAAATAATAGAATGAAAAAAATTATACTAATTACAATCTTATCTTTTTTATGCAATATCTCTAAAGCTGATCTTACTGATGAAATTTCTAATTACGGTCTATATCATTGTGATTCTACAAACGTGACCCCGTGGCATACGGAAACTCCCGATGATAATTCAAGCAGCCGCGCTTTTAATCCGGCTCTAATGGAATATCTATCCGACCAACCCGTGTTAATCCCCCGTTCGGGCGGTGGTTCCTGCTTATATTTTGACGGAAATAATGATGGCTTATACATACCGAATTATTCAGCGTATATCGGCTGGCCGGGAAACCAGGATACTTTTATCACTGACATTTCAGTCAAGTGGGAAGATCTGCCGTCGGCATCAGGAGATAATCGCGCTGGTCTTATCGTAGCGGGAACATGGAGTCTATTTCTAAGAAATAATGGAGCAGGAAAAGGGATTATTGAAGTTGTTGTTAAGAACACGGCAGACTCATCTACTTTTCTTACTTCCGATGTTACTCTAAATTCCGATACCTGGTATGACATTCATGCCCAACTTTCTAATGGTGTTGTTTCGTTAACAATTAACGGAACAACAAAGACAACTGCAATGAGCGGAACATTAAAACAGGGATCTATACAGGTGGAAATAGGTCAGGGAATTTATGCTGCCCGTTACTTCAAAGGTTATTTGGATGAAATAAGATATGGCTTTTTTGCAAAAACGTTCGGACCGGGACTAGACAATTCAAATCTTTTGCCGGCATATAGACCCGATAATGAAGTGTTCATGGAAGGAACATCTCCTGACTGGCTGAAATCATTGATAATGGTTCAGTTTCGAATAGAAAATTCTACCTTTGACGGTGATTTTAAAAGCGCGGTAAATGTTCTTGACCATTATGCGGAAATGGGTGTAAATGGTCTTTGGATCAATCCGGTTTATGAACGAACAGGCGACAACGGCTATCTTGGTTTTGGTCCACATCTTCTTGATGATGAAATTACAGGTACAAATGATGTTGAAGCCGGATTCGAATCGGCAAAAGTATTTGTTGATGAGGCTCATTCAAGGAATTTACGGGTGTTTTTTGATATCGTTATTTGGGGCATTGCTACAAACAGCCCGCTTGCTGTTGAGCATCCTGAATGGATTGACGCTTATAACCCCGGTTGGGGTGGATACAATTTTAAATTAAATAATGCAGAATGGCGCGAGTGGTTTATTCAACAAGCCACAAACTTAGTTTTCAGAACCGGAATTGATGGATTCAGATGCGATGTAGAACCGCCATTAACCGGATACACACTTTGGGAAGAAGTTCGTAGAAGATGTTACGTAAATGGAAGAAAAATAGCAATAATATCTGAAGGAGCCAGCACAAGAAATGGGGTTTATGATTTCGAACAGAATGGTGTTGGTTATATACACGAAGATGATTGGGCTCGCAGACGTGAAAGCGGTAATTATTATATATCTAATAACATTGTTGACAGCGTAAAAACAGGCGTCGCAATCGGCATACCGGAATCCGAGCAGGGACGGGGAAGATTCTATACTTATAACCTTAGCAATCACGATTCATTTTATCAAACTTCTTTTGGAAACATAGTCAGGTTTGGTTATCAGGCAATCTTTTCGCCTTTTATACCTATGTGGTACATCGGTGAAGAATGGAATTGCCAACCTGATGTTTCCGCGATATTGTATTTCACTCAAATTAACTGGGGGAAAATGCTCGACGAACCGAATGTAATATTTTTCGAGAAGGTGAAAAAATTAATTAGAATCAGACGGCAATATCCGGATATTTTTGATTACTATCCCGCTAACCACCGCTATTCAAACATTTGTAAAGTAGATGTTTCGGGAAATAATCTCCAGTCTTACGCGCGATATAAAAACGGCACAGGCATTATTATTATTCCAAATTATAACGAATCAAGTAGTGCATTTACATTTATACCGCCATATAATGATATGGGAATGGACAACACCACAAGTTTTAAAGTAACTGATTTAATAAACGATGAACTCCTTTCGACAAATTTAAGCCCGTCAGCAAGTATAAACATTACTATTTCTAATCAAAGTCTGGCTGTTCTTCTCATAGAAAAAGATGACGGGAGTTTTACCCCTTTCGATGATTCTTGGAATAATATTCTCCTTATGCACTGCGATCAAACTAATCAGGGATATTGGATAACCACACCGGACGATAACTCAAGCGGACGGTTAGCTAATGAGCCTATATTGAACATGAATAATACGTCTATTACTTTTGATGACACAACAAAACCTGTAATGATGCCGAATTCTCCAAAAGGCGGCAGCTATCTTCGCTTTGACGGCATAAATGATTCAATATATTGTAATCCCGGATGGCCTGCGAGAAACAATGTTATTTGTGATTTTTCTATAAAATGGTTAGGATTGCCTGCACCGGGAGTTACTTATGCCGCAACTGTCCAGGCAGCACAATGGAGAGGTTTTCTACAGGAAAGCGCCGGGAATCCCGGGAAAGGTTATATAACTTTTCTGGTTGGAGGTGATTGGGTAATTTCAACCGTTCTTTTAGATTCAAATACATGGTATGATGTCAACTTTACTATCTTTGGCAATGAAGCAAGAGTGGCTGTTAATGGTATTACTAATACCGCTGAAGTCGCTTTAGTAACCGGCTCAAGTTTAATAAAAATAGGATATGATTATTATGAGAACAACCGTTTTCTTAATGGTGATTTGGATGAAATAAAAGTTACTGCTATACCTGAACCGGGCATTATATGGATTATGATCATGATTACATGTTACTTCGTTAGGGAATATTAGTCCCCCTTAGAAGGCGAAGACCGGCGAATGCTGGTGGGTGCCCGATAGGGAGGGGGATTTTAATATGGAATTTCAATTTTGTACCATAATTGAGCTTTCGGGCTCAATTATTTTTATCAAATTGTGTAATACTTATATCAATTTGTTATAGACTTGCATGCTTTTTTATGATATAATTATAAAAACTAAATGTTAAAGCTATTTGTTTCTAAACAACAAACCGGAGGAAAAATGAAAAACTTAATTATTAAACTCTCTCTTGTCATAGCCTTAGTTGTAGCTTGTAATACTGCTTCAGCTGTCTTTACAGACAATCTACAACTTCAGCTCCTTATGCACTGCGATGCTACCAACCAGGCCTATTGGCTAATTACACCGGACGACAATTCTAGTGGCCGTGCAGTTAATGAACCTATTTTGGATATGGCTATCGGAAGTTTTGCTTTTGATAGATCCACTGAACCTGTTATGATGCCCGGCTCACCTGCCGGCGGCAGTTATCTTAGCTTTGACGGTGTAAACGATACAGTTTATTGCAGTCCGGGATGGACCGGCGGAACTGATGTCAATTGTGATTTTTCACTCAGATGGTTGGGGCTGCCACCAGTAAGTAACCCTTACTCTGCTCTTGTTCAAACAGTACCATGGAGATGTTTTCTCCAGCCAAACGGCGATCAAGGTTATATATCTTTTCTGATGGGTGCTACTTTCCTTACTTCAACAGTTATGTTAGATTCAAACGTATGGTATGATGTAAGTTTTAGTATCATTAACGACCAGGCAAAATTAACAGTTAACGGTACAACAGTTACAGCCACTATACCAATAGTAGATTCAGTCGCTCAAATCATGATTGGATATGATTTATACGGTCTTGACCGTTTTTTCTATGGCGATTTGGATGAAATAAGAGTTGGTAATATCCCTGAACCAATTACATTTGGTCTTATCGGTTTATTAGGATTCTTTATAATCAGAAGAAAATAATTGCACCCTTGCTTTCGATTTAGAAGCAGGCGGTACTTTTGAGTACCGCCTGCGCACATTTCTTAAAATATTAACAAACGAAATGGAAAACCAATAATAAATAAAATGGAGAACTCAAAAATGAAAAACTTACTTATTAAACTCACTCTTATCGCAGCCTTAGTTGTAGCTTGTAATACAGCTTCAGCTGAATATACAGACTCAACTGCTAATTTCCTTCTCTGGCACTGCGATGCTACAAACTGGGACGGCACAATTGAAACAACTCCGGATGATAATTCAAGTGGGCGTGTAGCACATCCGCTGCAAATCAATATTACAAACGAAGCTGTAATTATGCCGGGTTCACCTTATGGTGGAAGTTATCTTAGCATGGACGGTACTGACAAATGTACCGCTTTTGGCGCTTATGAAGGTGACAAAGATAATGTAAATATTGATCTTAGTTTCAGAGCACATGCATTTCCTGATGCCGGTAAATATGATGTACTTATATCGACACCTAGTACAAGAATTTATCTTTTTGGCAATGTTGTTCGGGCAATAGCTTACGATGATGGCGCCAATCCACATTTTATTACATCATCTAAAACTCTCAGTTTAGAAACTTGGTATTCTGTAAATTTAAGCACCAGTAATAGTAACAATCAATTTGAGCTGATTGTTGGTAATGACACCGATGGTTATACAACTACCTTAGCCCCTTCAGCAGATAATTTATTTTTCGTAGACGGCATGACATATATACTTTTCGGTTGGGACGAATGGGTGCCGGGACGTGAAGCCAATGCTGATTTTGATGAAATAAGAGCACACTCAATTATTCCTGAACCTTTTACATTTGGTCTTATCGGATTATTAGGATTACTTGCATTGAGAAAATAATTGCCGATTATTAGTGGGATTAAAAGGGGAATTTTAACGCCGCTTTGCGGGTTCAGCAGGAAAACTCCCCTCCTTGGTAAGGAGGGGATTTTAGGAAATGATTCTTACAAAACACCTTTTCGAGCAACGTCTAATTAGAGCTTACTTTCTGGCAGCCTTTTACAAATTCGGAGAAATAAAAAATGAAAAAATCATTCGAAAAACTTATTTTAATTGGCACATTGATAATTGCGTGCAGTAGCGCAATGGCTGTATATATTGATAACCCAAGCAATGTCGCACTTCTGCATTGTGATACGACTAATCAGGAATTTTGGTTAATTACGCCTGATGATAATTCAAGCGGGCGACCCGCCTGTGAGCCGATACTTAATATGAGCAATGCACCCGGCTTTTTAAAAGACTATAATACAGTACCGGCTCTTATGCCAGGCTCTCCTTACGGCGGCGATTATCTTGAATTCAACGGAAGTAATAGTTCAATATATGTTAACAACGGCTGGGTCGGTGATACCAGCATATCACTTGATTTTTCATTCAGATGGCTCGGATTACCGCTGACAAACGATAATTTTGCAAGTGTTTTCGCGTGTCTGCCATGGAGATGCTATTTTAGAAGTGCCGGTGACCGCCAATATGGATTTCTGCAGTTTTTACTTGAACCGGGTGATGTCTTTTTCCCGTCATCTGGTCCAATTTATTTAACGTCAAATGTTTGGTATGATGTTCATTTTAGATGGTTTGAACATGATATGATTCTGATTGTTGGTAATGCTACCGATGGTTATGCCACCAATACCGCAACTATGTCTCAGGATTTAGACGGCTCAGCCACGCAGCTTCTTATTGGATATCCCCTCTGGGTTCCTACCCGCATGTTCAAAGGTGATTTAGATGAGATAAGATATGGATACGTAATACCTGAACCGTTTCTATTTACTATTTATTCTTTATCATTTATTATTTATTATCTAAGGAAATTTAATTCAAGGAATTAAATTTAGTATTATGTTTATAAATTTCTTTGTATTATAATTTCGCCTCTAATCATTTTGACATTTGAGTGCGGTGGTTTTGTTAAATAAACCACCGTTTTTTTATATAAAAACCTTTGCGAGAGTAAAAAAATTGAATGTCCAATATCCAACACGGAATATTCAATTTCCAAGTAAAGAAATTTATGTTTTCCGTGTATTCAGTGTGCCGTGCCCGGAGATTTTCGGGTTCCGTGGTAAAAAAATATATAATTATAGTGATATAAAACAAACATTTTGTCCCGAAGATGCGGGTTTATACTATTATGAATAAAAACACAAATTGGATTTGGTCTGAAAATAATTCGAGAAATCAACACGTTTTATTTGTTAAAAATGTAAAATCAACCAAACTTTCAGGCATGTTGAATATAAAAATTACAGCTGCCTATCATTATGAACTTTTTATCAATGGAAAGTTTGTTTCACGCGGACCTGTTCACGGCAATCCGGAAAACTGTTTGTTTGATGAACTTTCTTACGACTTAACAAAGGATAAAGAATTAAATATCGCGATTGTTGTAAATTACTATAAAGATACTCATATTCATTATCTTATTCCAACTGAAACAGGCGGCCTTACGGCGGAATTTTCTTCAGAAAATCTTTCTTTTTCTACTGATGAAACCTGGAAATATCTTGATCTCAATATGTGGAAAGTTGATGCTCCGGAAAAATCTTTCATGATTAATTATCTTGAAGATTATGACGCTCGAAAAGAACCTACCGGCTGGGATGATAAATATTTTACTAATGACATTATTAAAGATTGGGATAACGCTGTTTTAATACCTGACTCTGATGAAATATGGCAGAATTACTCTCATCGACCTGTCCCCTATCTTAAAAGAAAAATTATAACCCCGATAGGTTTTACCGCGTTTAAAACCGACGAACAAGGCGCGGAGAAAATTGAAGATATTTCCACTTATTGCGAAAAAGAAAAGCTTGATATTATTAGCGAAAATATTGATTATAATTTAAAAAATATCAACTCTCTTTTAGAAAATAATCAAGCTAATGTTTTTACCTTCGATCTCGGAAAAGAATTCGTTGGCTTTTATTATTTCGAAATCGATGCTCCGGAAGATACTGTTATAGAATTCTGCGGAGCAGAAGCAATGAAAGACGGCAGACCATGGATTTATAGAATTGATACCCTCGCCGCCGCGAGATATATTTCTAAAAGCGGAAGACAAAAGTTCACTTCTTTTACATGGGACGGTTTCAGGTATATTCATTTTGTTATTAGAAACAATTCTGAAAATGTAAAAATTCTTAATGTCGGGTGCGTAGAACGGAAAATCCCCTTGAAATATACCGCGAACTTTATTCCGGTTGATAATGAAATACAAAAAATATTCGACCTATGTAAATATACCCTCGAAATCTCTCCGCAGGAACACCTCATCGATTGCCCGACTCGTGAGCAGACTCAGTACTGGGGTGACGCGCTTTTTGTAGCTGAAAGTTTATGGCGGGGATATTCAGAAAAAAAATATTTCGATTGGTATCTTGATTGCTACATTCAGGTTCCAATTCATGAAAACGGACAAATTACAGGTTCTTTTCCCGGCGGGAATAATACACTTTTGGACTATTCTTTAATTCCGCTTATTGGCCAGGATATTCATAAAAAATATACCGGTGAATATTACAGGGCAAAAGAAACTTTCGACAAAGCGATGGAGATTAAAAAATGGTATGACAACAATAAAAATGAAACCGGGCTTATAGATTTTGATTTCAAAGAATATTTCGATAAAGGTTTGGTTAATTTTATCGATCATCCCGGAATAGGATGGGCCAGGTTTCCGCACAAAGGAATTGAAAGAGACGGTACAAGCTGCCCTTTAAATTCTTTTTATTATGGGTTCGTTAAAATACTTTCAGAAATGGCGGAAGAGCTTGGAGAACAGAATTGTGAAGCACTAATAGTTGAAGCTGAATCTTTAAAAGAAAATATAAGAAAATATTTTTTCGATGGAAAACTTTTTCACGATGTAAACAGAATAGGTGTTCAAGGTATAGAAACTTCCTGGCAAACTAATTTCCTCGCTGTTTATTTCGAAATTATTAAAGGTAATGAAGCTAAAAAAACATTGCTGACAATGATCGATAATTTCGATACACTATGCCGTACTTGCCCTTACTTTTATTTCTTCAATCTTCCCGCTATGCAAAAAGCCGGGCTGCATAAAGAAGCTGTTTCTTTAATTAAAAAAATGTGGGGACCAATGATTGAGCGGGATG
>JAOZNZ010000488.1:0-1167 GCA_029933535.1 bacterium
TCTTGTGAAACACATTGGAGTGGCATAGCCGGGACCAATTGTAAATTTATTTCCTGTATTTGGTTTTAACGGCTTTCTGTTCGGCGCTGATCTTGGGATACTTTTAGAATTTTTTGCTGATAAATAAAGTGTATTTTTTGAATTACCAATAACCGGATATTTCTCACCACGAAGCGGACCCGTAAGAAAGCGCAAGGTTTGTCCCTTCCACATATCGATTCCCCATCCTCCTTTTTTAGCTACAACTGTTCTTAAAGACGAACCTGCAACTTCATTATAAGCCTGTTTCCAACCAATACGCGTAACATCACCGAGACACGATTCTAAACGGATGTGAGATGATGACATAAAATTCGCGAGAGCGCCGAGGGCATTAGCGCCTTTAGAAATATTTCCGCTTCCTCCGAGACGTTCGAAATCATTACCTGTAGAGATATTTCTTGATTCGCCAATTGAGCAGAAGGGACCATTTTTAATGAAGAATTTATCATCGCTATGATTTTTCATTGCGGTATTTTGTGCTATATTTTCCGTACCTCCAATGGAAGTATTTTTTCTTTTAACCCAGGTATTTTTAGTAGGGTCAATTTTTTCAGTACTGTAATCCAATTCCATAACATCCACTTCACCATAATCAACTGTTCTGGCGCAGACCTGATCATATTCATTTTTAAGAGTAAGAGAAACAATACCACCACCGTGAGGGAGTCCGAGAATCATTATTGATTTCCCAACAAGTTTTCCCGTTTTAATATCGCTGTCAGTACCTACCGGCCGAATAAAGATTTCACTTTTTTTATATATATAATGAGAAAGTACCGGAGCGGTAATATTATTCCATGAATCCTCGTCATCAGCATTTTCTTTATCTACAAATTTAATAGTTTCAAGATTAAATATTTCTTTGTCAAGTCCTTTATCATCTATAGTGATAACATATCCACTTCTGTCATTAGGACCTTCATGATACGCCATCCTTGTTTTTTTTATTTTATAAGTAACACCCCAGTTTTGTTCATCCATTTGAAATACCGGTACTTGTTCATCAGCGGCAGAACCCCATCTGCCATCCGCGTTGCCGTATTTTGCGTCAAACAATTCTTTATCATTAACGAGGTAAAAATGACCTTGAGGTTGAACGACAGGATTGTCATCCGTAACGGCCCG
>JAOZNZ010000488.1:1267-3248 GCA_029933535.1 bacterium
TCATCGGTTTGCCATCATTACAAAGCCATTGCCGTTTCAAATCTTTATCGGAAGTAAATTTTCCGCCAACCGTACCTGAAACTCCGAGTTCATCAGGATATCCGGGAGTGTAGCGGCCTTTTGCCGGTCTTTCAACAATTATTTTAAAGTAGTTCCCTGCTTCCGGTTTACGTCCTCTTAATAAATAAGTTCTATTTGCATTTGGAACACATGCAATTGGATAACACGGGCTCCAGGAATTAATAGTTAAGCTCAAGTCAATTGAATCATTAGTTAAGCCCGCACTATTCATTAAATCAGAAAATTTTCTTCCTGTATTGACATCACTATCAGAAATAGTAATTTCCCGTTGGTCGCCTGATGTTATTTCAAAGCATCCAACAGCTCTTTGAGATGCGGAATCTTTAAGATCATCCGACCATTTATAGACATTAAGTTGTGAATTTCTAAAATAATTTTTGGGGAATAAAGGTCTATCGCCATCCCTGCTATTTAATTTTCCTAATACTTTTAATAAATCTCTATATTGTTTTTCTAACGTAGACGATGAGCCGACAACTGCAGTAGCGGTTTGCCATCTGCACCATTTTTTATTACCTGGAAGAGCCGGAGGTAATTTAGGAGGATAATAAGTTGTAATTCGCGTAACGGTACCTTTTTTGCCTATAGTTTTTGGAAAAGTAAATTTTATATTATTTCCTATCAGCTTAATATCACCTATATTTCTTTCCGGACTTATTCGCCACGCTTTTCGAGGGTCAATTATATATGCCCGTTGAGGATCATCAGGTACAGCATTATAAATTTTATCAACAAGATAGAAAATTCTCTTACCATCTGCACTGCCACACGTTTCGCTCCAATAATCACTACTTGCCGACATCGGCATAATCGCGGCTGAAGGGTCAACTGAATACGATTCATCATTGGCAAGAATTTCATTAAAGCAAATTGCTTCAACACCATAAGTGGAACCGAGAGTTGAAAGCACATGGTTTTCATCGCGATAATCAATTAGATTTGCAGAGAGCTGCATTTGTTTTGTTGAATTCGGTTCAAAAGGATTTACGGCATTCGCCTTGATGAGGAGTTTTCGGCATTCTCGCGGAGTTATACTGTTAATATCAGATGGATACTCATTTGGTAACGTAGGTGACCCGGGATTATCACAAGAATATATTGTTGCGCGCCTTGGGATTTCACGTGCGATCTGTTGTTGTAAATTTGGTGATAATTTTCGGTCAGCCATAATGACGGTCATCAATTCCGACATGCTTGTAAATTTTGTATCGTCTCCTCTTAAATGTTCGGCAGAGTATTCTTTCGGATCATTAATGCCTTCATCCGGTTCATCAATAATTCCGTTTGCATTGTTGTCAATTCCATCAGCCATCAGGATTAAATTGTTTTGATCATCATCAATGCGTGTGCCCGGGAGTTTATTTTTGCCGTAACGAAAATCAATAAGTTTCTTTGCCGTTTTTGCAGGAATGCCAAGCGCGAGAGGCAGATGAATTTCACCTGTATCCCATCCTGTGCCTTTAGATTTTTTTATAAGAAATGCTTTTAGAACATTGACTTTACCGGCTTCATCTTCAATTTTTATTCTGTATCTGCCGATTATTTTGTCTGTTTCGTTTTTAACAGAAATCCATTTTGAACAGTTAGGTAATGGAAAACCTAAGTCATTGTAAGAAAATGCACCCTCTTTGTCGGATTTAATTTCATCAACCGTGAGAATAGCTTTAGCATGCTCTAATCCTGAATCTATTAACATATTAAGCTGTTGAGAATTCGCCGTTACAGCACTTTGCTTACTCTCAATATTCATTAGAGTAACAAACGTCGCCGCCATAATCGCAAGTACAACAAGAATTGCAAGAACGGCTACAAGAGCGATACCTTTGGTCCGTTGTCTGAAGCCCAAATTAAACCGAGAAATAATCAACAAGAAATGAGCAATGGAAAAGTTAAAGAAGTT
>JAOZNZ010000046.1:0-9629 GCA_029933535.1 bacterium
GTTCGATGATTTTTTTTCTGTTTTCATCAAAACCTATTGGAATTCTGCCGGGAAGCGTGAATAATGAGCTGCCTTCCGGCAGAGGAATAAAATGTTCTGGAAGTTCAGGTTTAGAACCCGCAGTTCCGAGCATAGCAAACTCTGGACAGTCGAAAATTTCGCCGTCTTTATTTGCAACTACTAATCGAGGAGTTTTCATAATAAATATAATAAAATCACAAAATTCAAATAATAAATAACAAATAAATTTCAAACCTCAAATTCAAAATTGCAAAAATCTCCTTCAATCCCATTTCAAAAAGGTACTTTATTTGTTTGGCCTTTGATTTTTTTTCTTTTGTTATTTATTTGTTTTTTGAGCATTGAGGATTGTTATTTTCTTCATTTCGCATATCGAATACTTATTACATAATCAACGGGCTTATCTGATAATGAATTAGATTCGAAAGTATATATTTCATAATGACCAATAACTACAGGCATCCAATTAGTTTCATCCACAAAAAATTTATCTTTGTCTTTGAATCGAAGTTTGATTTGCAGAGCTAAAGATTTATTAGTTTGATTTTTTATTTGCGCTTCAACTTTCAACAGGCCATTTTCTAATTTACCTCGACGTAATCCGGTTATAGTAATATCATCCTGCAATTTATCATCCATTAAAACAACTTTTTCTTCACGCTCAAGTGCGTTATCTTCGCGAGTAGCACTATAGGGACCAACGCAGGAAGAAAAAAAAACGACAATAGCCAGACTTAATAATAATAAGATTTTGTTCATAATAACTCCTTTTGTTTAGCCGCGACTTTTTTAAGGCATAATTAAAATAATTCCAATGTTTTTATTATACTCTTTTATTCCTATATTTGCAAATAAAATGGAAAATTAATCTGGGCTCTGCATGGGTACCGTCTTGTGTTGTATTCCGGGTTATTCTATGATGTTCTGTAGAATGAAGAAAACCCCTTGAATACTGCATAATAGCAAGGGCTTTAAGGGGTTTGGACATGGTAGCCCGTAGGGGAATCGAACCCCTGTTTCATGGATGAGAACCATGTGTCCTGGTCCACTAGACGAACGGGCCGAAACATTATTTTAGAAATTATAGCAATATTATTTGATTTTATCAAGGAGCACTGTAATAATATTTAACGATTGAAACGATTGGATTCAATCATGAACGTGAGTGTATTTTAAACTTTCACACCTTCACACCTTCACACCTTAATAATTGCTACATATCTTCAATTGTGTGCTTCATCTGTGGCTGTTTTTCAATTCAACAGGACCTGACAAACCTGACGGTGTAAAAACTCCATAATTATTTCCCGTTAAATTTCCTATTCGGATTTTTATTTTGTTCTTACCGATTTTAAGCAGTTCGCCAACTTCGAATTCATAAGGAGGCCAAAGTTTTGCTCCGGCATGTTTGCCGTTTATCCACACTTCCGCCATATTATAAACTGTTCCAAGCGATAATATCACATCTTTAGAGATGCTGTTACATTCAATTACTTTTGTATAATCAATAAATCCTGTGAATTTTTTATCAAGCATTTTCCACTCCGACCAAAGTGTCAAAGATTTTTCAACTTTATTCATCCGGGTAAATTCCCGGGGAAGTTTTACAGGAATTTCTAAATTAGGTTGGACTGAAGGATCTATTTTTACATACCAGTCACCTGTGATTTTTTGTATTATTCTACTACTTGGAATTCTTTTATGTAATTTATATATTGATTTCTGTTTCGGATTAAAAACAAGCCAGTAAGCTTCATAAGGGCAAAACGAAAGTTTCAAACGTTGCGTTTCTACATTCGCAAGTCCTCTTGAATTGTTCGTTTTCGATTTTTGTGACATAACCGATATGACTTTTCCATTTTCACAATTCCAAATCTCTGCACGACCGGAAACTTCGAAAACTTCTATTTCGCATTCCTGTTCCAGATCTGCATTGTTTGCCAGCCAGAAAAAATCGCGGTCATCAATTCTTCGATGCTGCTGAAGCATATCAAAAGCACCCGAAATAAATTCAATTCGTGATTGAAGTCCTGGCACATTTATTGGTAATTTCTTTTTTGAAAACTTAAAACTTTTTTGTTTTTCCAGGTTATTCATCAAGACTTTCATTTTCGGGTCATTCATACCGTTGTCAGTAGAACCCAAAGGCAACTCTCCAAGCGCAAAAACTTTACCACCTCTTTGTGCAAAATCTAAGATTTTTTCAGCGACATCAATTGGAAGAACTACCAGAGGCGGCAGAATAATTGTTTTGAACTTAAACTCATCGCGCACAAGATTATTGCCAACCACTCTCATTTGACGGATATAATGCTTGTCAGCAATTAAAAAATCTATTCTGTTTTTCGTGAGATCACGAATAGCCGTGCTGTAAACTTTATCAATATGAAAAATATCATCGGTGATAAAATCTTTCTCGTTCCAAATAATTGTAGTTATAGCGGGATCAAAAAGTTCCGGAGGAGCAATTGCGCAAATACTTTCCATAGGATTCAGCAAAAGAACTTCCGGCACTGTTCTACCGTGAGAATTGATATAACTTGTTCGGCGTGTGAAATCAGCCCAAAGATAAAGGTATTTAAACAAAGGATTTTCATCATACCAATCAGGAGTCCATGGATTACCTTCAAGTCTGCGATTCATGAAAATACAGTGGGGGACTATATGACTAACTCCCCACGTTGTTAATGAATTGACAGCCTTTTTCAAAAAAACGGGATTAAATGATTTCCAACCTCCGGCACCCATAATTTCACTTTGCAGCCTTCGGTTTTCGAATTCTGCAACAGATTGAGCTTCTTTAAAGTCATGAACGTCAAGGGCTTTTTCCTGTAGACAATCAGTTCCGGGCATTGAAAACACACGCTGAAGTTTAAAGAAATCCGGAACCATAATAAGCTGCCAAATCAGGGACTCTTCCCAAAGATTTGCGATGTAATACATTCCGCGTTCCGTCAGCCAATCATTTGAAGCTTTGAAAAATTGAGCGTAAAGGTCGGTTGCCGTGTCGTACCATTCGCACCGTGTTCTAGCGTATTTACCTTCAACATCTTTGTCAAAGAGCAGGGGAATCCATTTACGGATATCGCGGCCGGTTTTTTCTTTATATAGACTGACCATATCTTTTGACCAGCCTATTTTATATGGGAAATGTCCTTCATTGTCATTAAAAACGCCTGGGATAGATTTGCCAAGTTTTCCGGCAAAATGCTTGGCATACGGTTCTTCAACCATTTTGCAAAAAACAGGTCCGAGACGTTTGTTCATGTAATCAGGTGTATTATGATCGTTTAATTTAAAAGAGTAAATCCGCCAATTTCCATCAGAAGGTGGTGTCCATTGAAAAGACTTTCCTTCTCCGATTACTTTAAGCGTTTCGCTGATAATAGTAGTAGTTTGATGAGTAACTTTAACAATGTTCCATGGAGCATCTGTCGATGTTGCTATTTCTTTTGCGGGAACCCATTCAGGCTTTTCTGTTGTAGCAGCAAGCCAGTTTGAATCTGAATTTATTTTCAAAATTTTGTTGCCATAAAAAGTGATTTCTGCTGATGCAATCAAGCCAAAAGCACCTCCATCATCTATTGCCTGGACTTCAAGTATATTTTTTCCTTGTTTCAGAAATTTTTTAATATTGAATTCAGAGATTTTTTCCCAGTCTGTATTTTCACCAACCTTTTTGCCGTTAATATACAAAATAAAACTGTTATCAACCGTTATATTTATTATCGCTTTAGTTACTTCGCTGTTTTTTTTGTCAATATTAAATGTCGTTTTCAATCGGCATTTATTGTTGAAAGTACCGTTCGCGCGATGTTGAATTGATTCCGGTGCCGGATGCCAAATCCAGTTGGCATAGTAAAGTGATGGGACATCTGCCTTCTCTATTTTACTGTCAGGTGCGAGTCGTGCCGCTACGGTAAAAAGAGAAACCGGAAGTTCAATTGTTTTTCCGTTCTTTACATTAAAAGTTGTCCAGGAAAGATATTTTGCGTTTAAGTCTGGATGCTTTTTTAATAAACGTCCGGCAGCTTGACCGCTTGGCCACCAATATTCGTCGCAGTAGCCAAGATAACCGTTATTTTTTTCTGTAACTTCAAGAGCTGCACTGAATGCATCAAACCAATCTTTTGTTAACCACTGTTTTTTCGTAATTTTTCTGGCTTCTTCAACAGATGCTGATGGAGTAGGGACCATAGGCCAACGTGCGTGAGCATAACCCGGGTTACAATGTTGTTCGAGCATTTTTTCTGCCATTTTCGCGCAAATTTCAGGATTGAGTTTAGTGTCCCAAAACCAGAAAAAGAAAGGAGCATAAAGCATATCCGGTTCCGCAAATTCTTTTCGTAATTTTTCGAAAGAAATTTTTTCGCGAGAACCGGGATTTGACTGAAGTTGTTCCGCGCAAGCGATATAACTGAAAACACACAAAAATATTAAAATAATTGTTTTCATGATAGGTTGTGCTAAGTAGTCGTCCCTTAAAAAGTCAAATTTGAGATGATTATAAGGCGATAAACCGCAGGCGTATTTATATTACGCCAAGGAGAAATCAACGCAGTAATCAGCCAAATTTGGCTTTATACCGATTTCGATTTTTTTATCACAATAATTCTTTTATGAAGAATTATTCAAAATCTTATATTTTGAACTATCTTTTTTTGCAAGCTTTTTCCAATAATTGTCAAAAAACTTGCAATATATTTTATGCTTTTTTTAATAAAAGCCCTATATTTATTAACCAAAATCGGTTTTTAAGGGACGACTAAGTATGCCGCGCTCTTGACCGGCGTATGCTGGGGTAATATAGTTTTTCCTCTCGCCAAGGCGCGAAGCTCGCAAAAAATATTAATATTAATTAGTGGCCGATCGAAAAGAGGTGGAACAACTTTGATGCCTGAAAATAAGCTTAAAAAAATTATCCCGAGAAGTTGACCCGAAATGACCACGCTTCGCGCGTTATTTCATTACTCCGGGTACAGCGTTCTCGGGATAATTTATGAGAATATGAAAAAAATCTTTTCTTAATTCATTTTAACGCTTAACACAACGAAATCCTATTCCCCTAAATGCACTGCTTGTGGGACCGGCATCATCCCGTGCCGCGCATCGCAATTCACCTCGTGTGCCGCCCCAACCACCGCCGCGAACTACTCTGTACTGCAGCGTGCCGTCCTGAACGGGGCCGGTCGTGTCATCATGCGAGGCTTCCGGCTTGCCATAGAACGATGATGAGTACCAGTCCCAGCACCATTCTTGAAGATTGCCGGCCATATCGTAAAGCCCGTACCCGTTTCTCATATCGGTTCCGGTAGGAATTTGTCCGCCATTAAAGTATCCGCACACGGCTACTTCGCTGTTAAAAAGTCCGCCGCTCTGGCTATAATTAGCTTTGCTTCCGTCAATATAATTATGGCAGTCTTGATAAGTTCCTCCGGCTCCCGCCCATGGGTACCACTGTGCAACAAGTCCGCCCCGCGCGGCTTTTTCCCATTCTGCTTCCGTCGGAAGCCTGTACCCGTTTTTAGTAATATCAAGGCTCCAGTCAACAAAATTTACACACGCCTGTAAACTTTCCATTAAACTTTTATAGTTGCAATAAGCAACGGCGCCATACCACGTCGCCACCGAACATGGAAATCCGTCACGCCCTTTATCCGCGTAAAATTTCCCTTCAGCAAATTTGATGTCGCAGGCATAATTAGCCATATTTATTAATGACTGTTGAACTCCATCTTTGTTTACAAGCGATGTGGCTGACGCTGATACATGACCATTATCATATGCCCATTGCATCACACGGCACATCTGGCCGTTTGAAACTTCAAACTCTTCCATTTTGAACTCGGTGATATTGACCGGATGCACTGGAGACTCGGTAAGACCTCCCACATAATATTCGTTGGAAGCACCCATATAAAAACTCCCGCCGGTTACTGTTTTCATGTCGCTTACAACCGCAGCTTTTCCCGCAGCGTAAATCAAAAGGTCATCCGGCATATCTTCACTTTCTTTTAATTTCAGCGAGTTTTTCTTTGGTGAAACGTTTACCGTAAGTTTATATTTCGGATCTTTTGTCTTCTCTTTGTACTTCCAGCTCTTGGCTTCTCCCGTCTTTTTCTTGAACTTGCCGTTCATGGCACACGGACCCGCAGCCACTGTGGTTACAATGTTTGAATTTAAAATGCAAAGAATATTTGTATAACTTAATTCGCTTGCTAATGAAGGTGTCATTTCAACATTTTTCACTTTCAGTTTTGATTTTCCTTTCTTTGTTTTCGGCGTGACAGGTTTGGATATTCCGGCATCCAGCAATGATGCACTTAATAATGTAATAATTATAAGTGAATTTACAATAGTTTTCATTTTTCTCTCCTTATGGTTGTTTATGAAAAGTGGTTAATTTTTTTCTAAACACCCAATTCTGACGACTAATCACAATGCGCCGAATAATAATTTAAAATTCTTCGATTTTGTCGCCGGAATTGGGTAAATTGCGTCTGCACTACGCTTATTATATCATAATTTTTGCTTCTATGCAAGAATTAACATTTAACTCCCCCGCTTTAATCCCCTCTTGAGATTTGAGATGCCATTTTTTTCACCCCCCTTTTCGAGTAACCTCGTAAAACTAAGAAAGTCAAAGTTTTTCTGGACCTTCCGACCTTCAAACCTTCAAACTAATAATTTCTCCATATCTTCAATTGTATGCTCCGTTGATATAAACGCCGTCTCAAACATTGATGGTGGAAGATATATTCCTCTTTCTAACTTTTCAGTAAAGAACTTTCTAAAATCATCTGAACTTTGATTCTGTGCTTCTATAAAATTTGTTACAGCTTTGTCTGTATGGAAAATTGTGAACATTGAACCAATATGATTAATAGTCTTTTTAGAACAATTCTGCCACTTTTCAGAAAACTCATTTACAATTCCAGCCATCTTTGAATAAATGTGACGATTAGCCGATAAATGTTGTAAAGTGGCTGTGCCGGCTGCCATTGCAACAGGATTACCCTATAAAGTTCCCGCCTGATAAACATTTCCGTCCGGAGCGAGACGATCCATAATTTCTTTTTTACCGCCGAAAGCGCCAACGGGGAATCCTCCGCCGATGATTTTCCCGAGGATTGTCATATCCGGCTGAATTTTGTAAATATGTTGTGCTCCGCCGAAAGTCAGTCTGAAACCTGTAATCACTTCATCAAAAATAATAAGAATTCCGTGTTTAGCTGTAATATCGCGAAGCATTTCTAAAAACCCGGGTTCAGGAAGAACTACGCCCATATTTCCGGGAACGGGTTCAACAATTACTGCCGCGATATTTTTTGCGTTTTTCTCAACTGTTTCACAAAAAGTTTTTTCGTCATTGAAAGGAATGGAAATGGTATTTTTTATAATGTCTTCAGGAACGCCCAACGAAGTTGATTTTGATATTCCGGCAACTCCTGACCCGGCAGCAACGAGCAGCGAATCGGAATGACCATGATAGCAACCGTCAAATTTCAGGATTTTATCTTTACCAGTAAATCCTCTTGCAAGACGGATGGCTGACATAACAGCTTCGGTACCTGAGCTAACGAATCTGATTTTATCTATTGAGTCAAAGGCATCGCAAATAATTTTAGCGAGTTTTGTTTCTGCTTGAGTAGGTGCCCCAAAAGAAGTGCCTTTTTCCAAAGCTTCGGTTACAGCATTTATAACGGTCGGATGAGCATGACCGAGAATCATAGGTCCCCAGGAAAGGCAGAAATCAAGCAACTCCCTGCCGTCAGATGTTTTTAAATATTTACCTTTAGCGCTTTCGATAAAGATAGGATCAATTCCAATTGATTTAAAAGCCCGGACAGGTGAGTTAACTCCTCCTGCGATATATTTTTTTGCATTATCAAATAAATTATTCATAAATTCAACCACGAATATTTTTTAACCACTAAATATTTTTAACCACGAATGAACACAAATGGACACGAATTAATATAAAATTTCATTACTTTAAATATAAATAAATAAAATTCGTATTTGTATTAAAAAATATTATACAATAATATATACATTCTGTCAAATGATTTAAATTAAATTCCGACAACTAATGCCGAATGCGAAGGCCAAGCGAACTTAACAAATTTGTGCGATTTTGTTAAGTTAACTTGACAAAAAGCTAAAAACAAGATATAATAAATGTGTTATTGAACTCTTGTAATATTAATTCATAGTAAAAGTAGGTTTGTAATGAAAGATAATATTGTGTTTTGGAATCCCTGGTGGACAGAGTCAGATTATAGTTTTGATTTAAAAAATCGTGATATTTTCAATTCCCTTGATAATTATTTAAATCGTAAAGAAATTATTTTTTTTACAGGTGTCAGACGTTCAGGAAAAACATCAACAATTTATTATTTAATAAAACAATTATTAGCAAAAGTTGATCCCGAAAATGTGTTATATTTGAATATGGATGATAACGTCTTAAGCAATTCAAATTTAGATGATATTTATTCAACTTGCAAAGAATTAACTTTCGAGACTGAAGGAAAAAAATATATTTTTTTAGATGAAATCCAAAATATGGATGGCTGGGAACGTTGGGTGAAAAAAATGTACGATTCTTTTGAAGATGTAAAATTCGTTATAACAGGTTCCAAATCCAGCGCTTTAAAAAAACAATCAACACTATTAACAGGAAGAATATTAGAATTTGAGATTTATCCTTTAAGTTTCCAAGAATTCTTAGATTTTAATAATATTAAATATAAAAATCAAATATCATATATAAAAAACTATTTAAAAATAAAAAAATTGTTTTATGAATTTATCAAATTCGGCGGCTTTCCGGAGGTCGTTATGGAAAAAAACGAACATATAAAAAGACTGCTTACTAAGGAATATTATGATAATATTAAAAATAAAGATATTATTGTTTATTTCAATATTAAACAAGCAAAAAAATTTGATAGATTATCCCTTTATTTGATATCAAATATTGCTAAACAAATGAGCGCTAATAAATTAGGTGCAATTGTTGATTTGAGTCCTTCGGTTATTAACAATTATATAGATTTTGCGGAGATGATGTATTTGTTTTTCCCGTTGCAACATTTTAATTATTCTTTAAAAGGACAAATGACAAAACCCCGTAAAATATATTCTATAGATACAGGAATGGTTAATTCAATTGCTTTCCAGTTCTCTGAAAACATAGGTAGATTCATAGAAAATATCGTTGGTCTTGAACTGAAAAGAAAGGGGATGGAAATCTATTATTATAATAATAGATATGAATGTGATTTTATTATAAAAAAAGGATTAAATATTGTTGAAGCAATACAAGTTTGTTACAATCTAACCGATGATAATTTAAAAAGGGAAGAAAATGGATTGTTAGAAGCAATGAAACATTTTAGGCTAAAAACAGGTAAAATAATTGTTTTAGAAAAATGTGAAGTCTCTGTAAAAAATAATATCAAAGTTATTTCTATTATTGACTGGTTGTTAAATATAAATTAAACAAGGAGGTAATATGACCGACATTACTGAAAACCAAACTTCAAATGGAAAAGACAACGTAATCGCACGTTTGGGGCATAAGTATTCTTCTTCTTTGCTTG
>JAOZNZ010000046.1:9729-12318 GCA_029933535.1 bacterium
CTTCTTTGCTTGCAGGGAAAGGTTTATATAAAACCTCGCTTGAGCTGACCAAAGATTCCCTTTCGGGCGTTGGCAAGACATATGCTTCCAGCCCCAAAAGTGTTATATCTTTTTCGGGAGACGTGAAGAATATTTCCTCCATAGGAATTGATTACTGCTCAAACTGGGTAATGCTTCTTGCCGGTCTCCTTACGTCACCGATATACGGCTTAGGCATAATCTTTCTAATTATCTACTTTAGCAGTAAAGAACGCTATATTGTGGTGAATTTCCAAGGGGTAAAATATGCTCTGTCTTTGAAAGAAATCTCCAGTGAAGACACTCAAATATTCATTGAGCAAGTTTTAAATATAAAAAACTAACAAAATGAAAAATACCGCTCATCTCTTCGCTTTAGCACTTGGTTTATTATTTTTATCAGCATGCGGGAAGAAAGATGATACTGATGAAACAAATCTGCCGTTAGAAGTGGAGCTTGTTCATACATCTTCTACAATAGAAAAATGTGTTAGCAATAAATATTCTCCCAAAGATAAAGAAAAAAGAACTCGCTCAGCAAATACCAAACTCAAAATTGATGAGGATTCAGTAATTATCACAGCACTTCTTATTTCTGATAAAGAAATCAAAGATGGCGAGGTTTTTGCCGATATCGTCCCCAGATCCGGACACGGTTGCTTTTCAACTCATGATACAACCTCAACCAACTGCAAAAATAATAAAATTGTTTTTCCACCTTATGAAAAAAACGCAAAAAATCTTAGGATTATTGTTAAACTCAAAGGATTCGCAGATTCATATTCAGAATACTTTGACACTTATGACGGTAAAGATAAAACTATTGAAGTTAAATTATTGCCAAGCGTTAAGTTCAAAGGAAAAGCGATTAGAAGCGATGGTATCGCAATAACAAATATGATCTTTAGTGCAAGACCACGCGGATTATACGAGAGCTGGGATAGTCCGGGACATATATTTGAAAATATAACAACTGATAGTGAAGGAAACTTTGAGATTGACGGCTTGTTGCCCGAGCATTATAGATTCAGCCTTAAACCGAATGAGGCACAGGAAATGGAAACAAATGTCGTTTTATTTTCCGATCAAAATAATTATATAGAATTTGTTTTCCAGAAATTAAAATACCAGAATATTAAAGGAACTGTTTTATATGAATATTCAGGTGTTCCGGCAGAAGGAATAGAGATAAACTGTAAATCAAGGTGTTTAGGGAAAAAGGAAATTAAAATTCTTACAAATGCCAACGGTGAATTTAATGTTTCTTTGCCTATCGGCTCAACTTTAAAAATTAACGAACCGGGTTTCGCGAAAATTAAACGATATTGTCATAATGATAACGAAAATGCAATTATTTTTCTATTGAGGGAAACTGGAAATTTAACCGGTAAAATTACTACGGAAACAGGCGAGCCTATCGCAGGAGCAAGGGTTCGTATTTACCCCCAAAAAAACAGATCGTACTCATCTAAAATTAATTTTGTGAGGAAAAATGCAATGTGGGAGGCAATTAAAAATTCACATTCTCAAAAAAGTTATACATCCGATGAAAACGGAACCTATATAATTTCAAACATTCCTGCACCGCAAATATATTCAATATATGTTTCGACTACAAAAAATTATTTTCTTCCTAAAAATGATGAAAGAAAAGTGGAAGTTTTCCCTGGTAAAACGACTTCCTATGATGTTGAAATGATTCCCAAAAAAGAAACGGTCGTGATGGTTCAACTTAAAGATATAAACGGGAAACCTGTCTTGAATTATTCATTGGAATATAGTGCTTTTTATGCATCATCTTCTTCCGGTGGAAGAAAAAATGTCTGCCTCTCTACTAATGACATTTGGTATTGTTTTGATGTTTGGACAAAAAACCGAAACGTCAAAATGGACCTGCTCGCAAAAACTGATGAAGATGATAAAATTGCTAAAAAAAAGAATATCTTTATTAGATTGGGAGAAACTAACAAAATTATTCTTACATTGTATGAATTGAAGCCTATAGTTGCCGGATTCGTTTACAAACATGATATGTCTCCTTATATTGACGGATATATCAGAGCTACCGTAAATCAAAAATATACTTCTGATAAATGTGATTATCTGGGATTTTTTGAAATTACTGAAACTGATATTAAGCCGGGAACAAAAGTAGAACTATCTACTTATTATGAACATAATACAGTTACTACTAATGTTTTTGCAGGCGACAATAATATTGAATGGATTCTCCCGGAACTGAAATATATTAAAGGGCGGGTATTTATAGAAAATATTTACACTCCCGCAACGAATTTTTCGATTAGTGTTATTAATAAATCTTCTCCCGAATTGTTTCAATCTGAAAATGGAAACTTTTCTTGTCTGATTCGTGAATATCAATATTTTAAAAAACAATCCGATTCTTTGAATGTTTACGCTTTCGTTCCTGGATATGCTCCGGTAATTAATAAATACAAATGGAATTCTATAAACAATTTTGATATCGGGAATATTATTGTAACTGATAAACCGGCTAAAATTATAGGACGAGTGATTGATCATGAAAAGAAGCCTGTTATCGCTAATATC
>JAOZNZ010000489.1 GCA_029933535.1 bacterium
AAACAGAAAATGATATTGGATATTCTTCCTTTCATTCCGTTTTGTCCGTTTAGTCCGTTTAGTCCGTTGAGTCCGTTGAGTCCGTTGAGTCCGTTCAGTCCGTTCAGTCCGTTCAGTCCGTTCAGTCCGTTCAGTCCGTTCAGTCCGTTTAGTCCGTTCTATATCATCCGTCAATCCAAGAAATTCTTCCCAACTTATTATTTCAACCCCAAGACTTGCAGCCTTTGTTACCTTCGATCCCGCCTCCTCGCCCGCAAGTACATAATCTGTTTTCTTACTTACACTTCCACTAACACTTCCACCAAACTTCCTGATTATTTCAGACGCGTCAGGTCGGGAAATCCCCGGAAGTGAACCGGTAAGAACAAACTTCTTTCCGGCTAAAAGCTGCGGCACTTCCGGTGCATCTCCCGATTCATTTTTATCCCCAAAATTTACTCCGGCCTCATCGAGTTTATGTAAAACTTTTTCATTACTGGGATTACGAAAAAATGAAAAAAATGATTCCGCTACCTCAGGACCAATATCAGATACCTCCTGCAACTCTTCAAGAGTTGCATTTGACAACTTTTCAATCGTGCCAAACTCCTTCGCAAGTGAACGAGCAGTTGCTTCACCGACATTCCTGATCCCAAGCGCGTTAACCAATCTGTAAAGCGGCTGACTTTTACTTTTTTCAATTCCGCCCAAAAGATTTTCAACAGACTTTTCCGCCATTCTTTCCAGTTCAAGTAACCGGCTCTTATCCAAAAAATATAAATCACCGTAATCTTTTAAAAACTCTGACTCAACTAATTGATCAACTGTTGCCGGCCCAAGGCCTTCGATATCCATTGCGTTTCTCGAAGCGAAATGGACAATGCTTTTTTTGACAAGCGCGGGACAGCCCTGATTTTCACAAACAAGAAACGCACTGTCTTTATAACGGTTTACCGGTCCGGCGCACGCCGGACATTTTTCAGGTTCTTTAATTATTTTTTCATTTCCTGTTCTTTTTTCCAACAACGATTTTACTACATAAGGTATTACTTCCCCGGCTTTTTCTACTACTATGTAATCCCCCTCACGTATGTCTTTTCTCGCTATCTCATCAAAATTGTGCAGCGTAGCTCGTGAAACCGTTGTGCCGGCAAGATGAACAGATTTAAAATTAGCTACAGGAGTTATGTGTCCTGTCCGACCGACCTGAAACTCAACATTTTCAAGTTTTGTAACTGCTTGTTCAGCGGGAAATTTATAAGAAATTGCCCAGCGCGGATATTTAGCGGTAGCGCCAAGCGTTTTTTGCTCGGCAAACGAATTTACTTTTATTACCATTCCATCTGTTTCAAACGGCAAATTATGTCGTTTGTCAATCCATTCGTTACAGTATTTCATCACCTCTTCAATTCCATAACAAATTTTAATTGGTGAAGAAACCGGCAAACCCCACAACTTTAAATTTTCAAGAAGTTCTGAGTGAGTCTTAAATCCGTAATCACTTGCCGCACCATAGCAAAAAACTCCAAGACCACGCTTGGCTGTAACTCTCGGATCGAGTGTTTTCAAACTTCCCGCTGCAGCATTTCTCGGATTAGCAAAAAGATTTTCTTCATTTTCTTCGCGTTCTGTATTTATTCGCTCAAAAGATTTTTTCGGCATATATACTTCACCGCGAATCTCAATCAATTCATCCGGAGCATCAGTATTTAATTTTAACGGCAACGAATTTATCGTCCGTAAATTATGTGTAACATCATCTCCCGTAGTTCCGTTACCGCGTGTCGCTCCCCTGACAAAACTTTTGTTCTCATATTGAAGCGCAATTGCTAACCCGTCAAATTTGAGTTCAACTACATATTCAACCTGTGGAATATCAAGTGCGTCACGAACTCTTTTATCAAAATCTTTCAAATCTTCAAAAGAATATGTGTTGTCCATTGAAAGCATAGGAACGCTATGCTCAACTGACTCAAATCCGTCAACAGGTTCACCGCTTACGCGTTGAGTCGGAGATTCGGGTGTAATAAGTTCCGGGAATTTATTTTCAAGATCACGAAGGTCACGCATTAATCTATCATACTCGAAGTCACTGATTTCGGGTTGATTTTTCACATAATAATTATAATCATGCTTACGTATCTCTTCGCGTATTTTTTGTATTTCTTTCATCTGATTTTGTATTTCATGAAACAGGGTGCCTGACCCCGTGTTTTTCTTTTAAATAATCTTCAATCTTTTTAACTTTATTTAATAGATTCTTGTCTTTAATTTTTTTAAACTTTTTCACTGCCGCAGTTATACAACTACCACTTTTACATCCCATTGCTATTCCTATTTCTTTTAAAGTAATATTTCCAACACAATATTTCGCAGCTAAATAAAATGCAATTCTCCGTATATCAGCATGTCGCATTCCTCTTCCATTTTTAAAAATTAAATCTGATTTAATATTAAATTCTAAACATACAGTTTTAATAACTTTCTCAATAGAAATTGGCTTTATTTTTTCTGAATTTATTTTTCTTTCGATATAATATTTTGTAGGAATATTAAATGTTTTTATAATGTTCCTCACAAAATCTTTTGAGCCTAAAACAGATTGAGCAATTACCTCGTTAAAAGGGTTGTCCAACTCTCTTTGTAAACCTTCTTCAATATATATAATGTAATTTTTAATTTGCTCATTATAATTATTACCAAAGCGTTCTAAGGTTTCATGGATATATAAGAAAGGCGGTGGCGGTTTAATTCCTATCATACAAGAATAACTGCTCCATCTATAATTCTTAAGAATTCTTTTTCTTTCTTTCAAAGTTAATTTTTGGTTTTTCTTTACCCGCACCGGATTAAGATGAATGTATCTCGTAATTTCTATTCCATATCTATCGCTATCTATTACAATTGATTTATAACGTCCCTGAAACAAATGACCTATTCTTTTATACTTATGATTGTACCTGTTTGTATATGTTGTAAGTAACCAATGCATAAAACGACTAAGGTTCGCTTCGGTTGTTTTTAGAAAAAAATGAAAGTGATTCGGCATAAGAACATACGAATGAAGTTCAACTTTATAATTGTCAGCCGCTTCGTTTAGAATCTCCAAAAAATTTATGTAATCTTCATCACACATAAAAATTTCTTTTCGAAGATTTCCACGATTCATAATGTGATACCACATTCCGGCAGCTTCTATTCTTAAAGGTCTTGCCATAACATTAATTTAGATTAATTTAATTAAAAATTTAATTAAA
>JAOZNZ010000490.1:0-814 GCA_029933535.1 bacterium
CTTTCGCAATGCAGACTATCGGTTCAACTGCCGCTGTTACGCGCCTTACAGTTGAAAAATTAAAAGATTTTCATGCTAAAGTCTTACAACCGTCAAATATTGTAATTGCCGTTTCAGGCGATTTTGATGAAAATAAAATAGTCAGATTGCTAAATAAAAAAATTGGCGGATTTAATTCTTTGACTCCTCAAATGATAAAACCTTCCGATATATCCTCAATCGCTGAAAATCAAGTCGTTGAAAAAACTTCGCCAAGAAGTCAGACTACTGTCGTTCTAGGATTGCCGGCAGTAAACCTGCTCTCCAATGACAGATATTCTTTCCTGGTTTTGAAAAGTTATATCAGCGGATTCGGCGGACCGCTTTTCAGAGCACTGAGAGGTGAAAATGATTTGGTTTATGCTACTTTCGCTTTCCCTTTTCTTGAACCTGAAGCTGGAGCTTTGTTAATGATGGCACAATGTTATCCTGAAAATGCGACAAAAGTTTTCAATGAAATGACAAACATTGCCGCAGAAGTTTCGTTTACTCCGCTTTCGGAGAAGTCATTAATGTTGGCTAAAAATGCCACGCTGATTCCTTATCAGCTTAACAGACAGACTATTCAATCTATTGCCGGCTCCGCGGCGGTGTGGGAATATCGTGGTAAAGGCGCTAATTTCGGAAAAGAATTTGCCGATAGAATTAATGCTGTTACTTCAAAAGATATCCTCAATTTCGCCAAAAAATACTTTGATAAATGGACGTGCGTTATGACTGTCCCAAAGTAAGCCGCATTTCCAAATGCGAGCAGCTTGCCCAGCCATAGGCGGGG
>JAOZNZ010000490.1:824-3233 GCA_029933535.1 bacterium
AAAGCCAAATTCCCCTCTATAGCGGAACGTCCCGGCCTACAGTGTCGGGAAGGGGTGGCACGAAGTGACAAAATATATTATTAAGACAAATAGTTAATAGTTAATGGATGTCGAACATTCGATGGGGAATAATGGAAAAGTAGCATAAGCTTCCAGCTTATGTATTAATGGATTAAGTCCCCCTTTTTAAAGGGGGTTGGGGGATTTCAATTTGGAATAATGGAATAATTGGGAAATTAATGTCCTTAAAGTCCTTAAAGTCTTTAAAGTCATTTTTTAAAATTAAATCAGTGTGAATCAGTGTAATCCGTGTCAAAATGATTAGTCAAAATTAATTAATGAACAACACCAACTCAAATTTATTCGTCTGTGAAAGATGCGGAAATCCATTTCCACCTGAACGGGGGATATGTCCTTATTGTTCCGCTGCTACAAAAGGTCATATCCGCCGATCAAAAATCAAAACCGAAAATATAAAAAAAAATCTCCCTACTGTCGATGAAGCGAAAAGATTAATGGATGTAAAGATAGCCAATGCAAAATCTAATGGAATTAAAATCATAAAAATTGTCCATGGATATGGGTCTTCAGGTAAAGGCGGGAAAATTAAGATTGCTATTGGAAAAACACTGAACAAAAAAAAGAGTGATGGGAAAATTAAAGAATGGATTGCGGGAGAAAATTTCTCCACTTTAGACGTAAAAACACAGCAAATGATTAAAATATATCCTAAATTAAAAAATAATCCTGACCTTAATAATAAAAATAATGGTATATCACTTGTCTTTTTATGATAACTTTTTATATAATATTATTTGACCTTAAATCTTACCCGGCATACGCCGGGCGCTTCGCGAACCCATTAAACCTTACCCGGCATACGCCGGGCGCTTCGCGAACCCATTAAACCTTAAACCCCCGCCAATGGCGGGTTATATATAAACTAACAACAAATGAGGACAATATGAAAGATTGGCAAATTGCTGAAGAAGCTGAAAAAACAATGATCCCTATCGCTAAAATAGCAGCTGATATGGGATTGGAAGAAAGTGAAGTTATACCTATGGGAAGTAACCTCGCTAAAGTAGATTATATCGCGGCTATGAAACGACTCAAAAACGCTCCGTCAGGTAAATTCGTTGATGTTACCGCTATTACTCCAACCCCTCTTGGAGAAGGTAAAACAACTACCGCTATCGGTCTCGTTGAAGGCCTCGGTAAAATTGGCAAAAAATCGGTTGGAGCTATTCGTCAGCCAAGTGGTGGTCCTACTTTTAATATTAAAGGCTCTGCTGCAGGTGGCGGTTATGCCCAGTGCATCCCTCTTGCTCCTTTTTCAATTAGATTAACAGGCGATATAGATTCTATCACAAATGCGCATAATCTTGCTATGGTTGCTTTAACAGCAAGAATGCAGCACGAAAATAATTATGATGACGAAAAACTCGCGAAAAGAAATCTTAAAAGACTTGATATAGACCCCGAACGCGTCCAGATTAAATGGGCAATCGATTTTTGCGCCCAGGCTTTAAGAAATATTACTATCGGGAAAGGCGGCAAAATGGACGGCTTTGAAATGGAATCGGGATTCCAAATCACTGTCTCAAGCGAAATTATGGCTATCCTCGCCGTCGCAAAAGATTTGAAAGATATGAGAGAAAGAATGGCGAAAATCGTGCTCGCTTATGATAAAAAAGGCGGCGAAGTTACTGCCGCAGACCTCGAAGTCGATGGCGCTATGACCGCCTGGATGGTTGACGCACTTAATCCGAATCTCTTACAGACTATTGAAGGTCAACCGGTTTTTGTCCATGCAGGTCCTTTCGCGAATATCGCTATTGGTCAAAGTTCGATTATAGCGGATAAACTTGGCGTGAAACTCGGTGACTATCTCGTTACTGAAAGTGGATTTGGCGCTGATATCGGTTTTGAGAAATTCTGGAACCTTAAATGCAGATACTCAGGTATGAAACCTGATGCCGTGGTTATTGTAGCAACTATCCGGGCACTGAAAATGCATGGTGGCGGACCTAAAGTTAAACCAGGTGTTCCTCTTGACGAAGTCTACACAAAAGAAAACCTGGAACTCTTAGAAAAAGGATGCGATAATCTTATCGCCCATATTGAAACCGTTAAAAAAAGCGGCGTGAAACCTGTCGTCTGCATTAATGGCTTTATTACTGATACTGATAACGAAATCAAACTCGTTAAAAAAATCGCTGAACAAAATGACGCTCTCTGTGCCGTTTCAAATCATTGGGAAAAAGGCGGCGATGGTGCTATTGAACTAGCTGAAGCTGTTGTCGCAGCTTGTGAAGAAAAAAATGACTTCCATTTCCTTTATGATCTCGATATGCCGCTCAGTGAGAGAATTGAACTTATCGCAAAAGAAATCTACGGCGCTGATGG
>JAOZNZ010000491.1 GCA_029933535.1 bacterium
GCGATAATTTGTTCTTTCGTTTTATTGAGTCGCTCATTCAGAGCGAATTCGTGTTGTTTATCTTTTTCCCGAGGCGCTTGCGCGCTCGGGACTATAATGCAATGAAATAATGTGCGTATTTCGCACAGTCATTGTGCTTTCAGCACAAAACATAATTCGCATTTTGTGTACAGTGAGTTACGGATCACGGATTACGGATTACACAGTTCTCTCTCATCCATTTTCTTACAGCGCGTTCGTTATGCTGAATAGTGATAGTTTTTCCACCTGCAACAAAAACAGAGCCCGGTTTCAGTCCTTTTGGCTTTGTTACATGTTTTTTTAATGTGTAAGTTACATCTTCAAGACTGCCGTCGCGGGCTTTTGATAAATACGCGCAAATCTTAGCGGCTTCAATTAAAGTCTGTTTCGGAAATTCTTTGCCACGCTGTGCTCTGATAACTACATGAGCTCCCGGGCGATTACGTGTATGGAGCCACAAATCATGTCCGTTTGCTACGCGAACAGTTAAGATATCATTATCTTTAGCGGATTTACCTGCGAGGATAGTAAAGTTATCAGAGCTGATAAAATTTCTAATTTTTTCAATCGGTTTTTTTGGTCGATTGAAGTCCCCCCCGGCATTCGCCGGGCTTCGCTTTTTAAGGTTTTGGGATTTCTTCTTTTCGGGAAGCAGTTTCTTTAAGTCACAAATGTCAGAAAGTGTCAATTGTAATCCCCCTTTTTTAAAGGGGGTTTGGGGGATTTTCTTCTTCTCGATTGCCTCTAACTCGCCTTTTGTAATTTCAATTCTTTGGATTATTTGTTCTCGCCCTCGTTCAAGTTTTTTTGCTTTCTTAAAATATTTTGCAATATTTTCCTGAGGTTTTTTAATTGGTTCGAGCGTGATTTCGATTTCCACATTTTCTTCAGAAAAATAATCTTTAATTTTAACTATCGACATTCCGCGTTTCAGAAGATGATAATTTGCTTTCAGTAGTTCGCCTTTCTTTTTAAATTCCTCAACGCGTTCGGTTTCTTTCAATTCTCTTTCGATTTTTTCCAATCGCTTGTTTAATTTTTTCTTTTCGCGAGCTAGGTATTGTTCGACTTCTTTTTTTACATTTTCATATTCCGCGACATTTAATTTTTCAATAAGTTCAGCGGTTGAAAGAATATTTATTTCCGTTTCGCTATGGGAAATAGTTTTTGAAAAATCGTAATCATTGTCTGTTCTGAAAAACTTTCCCGGATGCCATGCCACGGCAATTTTTTTGTCCTGAGTTATTACAATCGCGTTACCAGTTCCGCCGAAAAAATGAATATCGCAAGTCAAATCGTTATCAAAAAATAACGAAATAATGTTCCCATTTTTTTGAATTTTTGTTAGTTTACTTTCCTGTAATTTATGCAAAAATGGTCCTAACCAGTCAGCAGTTGAATATTCACGCTGCGGAGATGCAGAAGAAAAAGATACAGCACGAAAATCTGAATTTGGCGCGAAATAGAGATATTTCACTTCTTTGTCGCTATCGAGTCTGAAAATAATTGACATATTAGCAATTTGTCCTATTTTCTGAACATCGGCGGGCAGGAAAGAATTTATATTATTGAGAAAATTGTTCATAATCATTATATTAGCATAAATTCGCAAAAAAAGTCAAGTTGTTTGCAGGTGAAAATTTCGCTGAATAGTCGTTTTGTCCCGGCATTTGCGTGGATGAAGGTCGAAAAGTTTTTTTGGACACGATGGACATAATGGACATAATGGACGCTTTCCATTCATCACTCCATTACTCCACCACTCCACCATTCTAAAGTATTTCGGGTGCTTTGCGCCCGCGCAGTAAATGAATTTTCTCTCACAAGAAAATCCTTTATTCCTGCACTCCATATCCACCACTCCATCACTCCACCATTCTAAAGTATTTCGGGTGCTTTGCGCCCGCGCAGTAAATGTCGCTATCGCGTCTTTATTCCTGCACTCCATATCCTCCCTTGCGCACGAAGGCGTGATTTAGTACAATAATCTTCTATTAACGAATTATTTATATTATTGAGGAAAAAAATGACTATTAGAGATATTATGGAAAAATGTGATGCCGAACTCGTTACGGGTGAGGAATTGCTTGATAGGGAAATCAAAGCGGTTTGCGCGTCTGATTTGTTAAGTGATGTACTTGCTACTGAGAAGCAGGATTTTATGTTAATCACCGGCTTGTGTACGCCGCAGGTTGTTCGAACGGCGGAACTGATGGGCTGTCTCGGTGTAATGTATGTTCGTCATAAATATCCTTTACAAGAGGCAATTGGGATGGCAAAGGTACATGAAGTGCCGCTTATATGTACTAAGGATGATCTCTTTGAAACATGCTGCAAGCTTGCCGGTTGCGGGCTTGAACAAAAATAACTTTCCACCCCTGTTTATAAAATTATGAGCGATGCAATTTCATTAGGCACAGCAAAGACGAAGCAGCAGGATATTTCAATCATAAGCGAGTTAATGTATCAATTGAAAGTTCGCGATGTGATGACTAAGAATGTCCACACAGTTGCTCCGGAAAATACTTTGAGGGAAGTTCAAGCGGTAATGCGCGACAATAAAATATCCGGTGTGCCGGTGGCGTCAGACGGAAAACTTGTTGGAATAATAAGCCTGGACGATATTATCCGCGCGCTGGATTTCGGCGAAATGGATTCTACAGCTGAAGATAAAATGACCCGGGAAGTACAAACTGTCGGAGTTGGTGTTTCTGTTATAAAAGCAATTGATGAAATGGAACAATGCGGTTTCGGACGCTTGCCGGTCATAGACAGAGATCATAATCTTGTCGGAATAGTAACTCACTGGGATGTTGTGAAAAAATTGATCTTTCTATTGCAGGATGTCGTGTTAAAGGCCGAAGCACGGGAAAGAAGTCTCGCCGATGCAACTCCCGCGCCGGCAAATGAAGTTGAAGGAGCGACTTATGAATTTGAAGTTCGCAAAGATGATTTTGAAAATGCCGGAATTGCAGCCAGCACGGTTAAGAAACAATTACAGAAGATGGAAGTTTCCCCGGCAATTATCAGGCGTATCGCGGTAGCGATGTACGAAACTGAAATAAATATAATTATTCACTCGCTTGGTGGAAAAATGACGGCGGAAATTTTTCCTGATCGCGTTCGGGTAATTTCAAAAGACGAAGGACCGGGAATTGCAAATGTGGAAAAGGCATTAACAGAAGGATTTTCCACCGCATCAGCAAAAGC